>CAZNWW010000418.1:0-4301 GCA_964576155.1 uncultured Myxococcales bacterium
TGCCTCCCTGGTTGCAGCTTGCGCCCGCCGGGCAGGTACCGCAGGTTCCCCCGCAGCCGTCGGGGCCACAATCCTTGTTGGCGCAGTTGGTATTGCACTCGGTCTGGCATTGCCCGTCTTCACAGGTCGTCCCAGGGGGGCAGGGCGCCTTCTGCCAGGACCCGTCAGGCCCGCAGAACAAGAGATAGTCCTCCTCGCACAGGGTCTCGCCTGGCGCGCAGTCCGGACCGAGGCATTTCCCGCTCGGAGTGCACGCCTCTTCGGTCTCACACTGCCCGCAGACGCCGCCGCAGCCGTCGCTGCCGCATTCCTTGCCCCCACAATCGGGGATGCAGGGGCCGCAGTCCATGGGATAGGAGCCCGAAGGCTCGGGCTTCCCCTCGGTGCCGCAGTCGTAGAACGGCCCGAACTCGTCCCAGCCGCAGGGGCCGTCTTCGGAGCATTCCTCGGCAGTGAGCTCCCCGTCCTCGCAATACATCAACGTATTACCCTGGCAGCAGCCGAGCCAGGAGATGTCGCCGCATTCGGCCATCGGGATGCAGGCGCCGTCCTCGCAGGTCTCACCCGGCGGGCAGGGCACGGGCTCTCCCCAGTATCCGAGCCCGTCGGGGCCGATCCCGCACTCCACGAGCTGGTTCCACTGGCATGTGGTCTCCCCCTCGGCGCATTCCCCGGCTACGCATTCGTAGTCCTGGCAATGCTCCCCTTCCGGGCAGCTCCCGCAGGAGTATCCCGGGCATCCGGAGGGCCCGCATTCCTTGTCGTCGCAGACCGGGACGCATTCCTCGGTGCACTCGCCGTTGACGCATTTCGTGTCTGGCGGACAGGGGATTTCGGTGATGACGGTGCCGTCACCGTTGCATTCCTCGATGGTCGATACGTCTTTGCAGGTGGTGAGGTCGGGTACGCAGATCTTGCCCTGCACGCAGACCCCGTCGATACAAGCGGTCTCGTCGGGACAGGGCTTCGGGTCTGCCCATCCGGAGCCGTTGTCCAGGCATTGCGCCACCGCGTTCCCATCGCAAGCGAACTCACCCGGCTCGCAGACGTCCGGGTAGCAGAGCTTCTGGTCCGTGTTGCACCACTGGGGCACCCCGCAGCCCTCGTCGGAGAGGCACTCCACGCACGCATTGGTCTCCGGGTCACAGATCGTATCGGGCGGGCAGGGGCTCCCGTCGAGGCACGAGACCAGACAGATCTGGTCGATACAGATCCGGCCCGCGGGGCAGTCATCGCTGGAAAGGCAGTCCACGCAGATGCCCTTGTCCGCATCACAGACCTGCCCGTCGGAGCAGTCCTCGTCGTCCTCGCACTCCTGGACCTGGACACAATCCCACTTGTCGCAGATCATGCCGTCCCCGCAATGCTCATCGAGGACGCAGTCCACGCAGATCCCGCTGAAGGGATCACAGTAGCCGTCGGAGCAATCTGCGTCGTTGTGGCAAATCGCCGGCACGAACCCATCCGCCTCCGATGCGTCCGCCGGGGTGGTGTCGTCGATGGGGATCACGCCGCCCCCATGGCCTTTACCGTCGGGGCAGCCTGAGGTCCCGAGGAGGATGGCAAGGGCGAAGAGGAAGCTCATGCGATGGAAGGTAGTCATTACAGAACTCCGATGTTTTGTCTTTTCGTTTCCACGATCGGTTATTATATAGATCGGATGAAAGAAGTTCCACGCGCACGAGATGACCGCATCAACCCCGCCCTCACCGGTACGTCCCGCGTCCTTCGGTGGTGCTATGCGCCGTTCACCTGGCTGGTGTACATTCCATTCCTCGGCGTATGGACGGCCATCATGGGCTCCGTTGCCATGCTGCTGTCGAGGCTCACCCCGCAGAGCGCATTCTGGACGGGCACCGTCTGGGCGCGGGTTCTCTGCTGGGCGAACTTCACCCGAGTAACCGTGGACGGCTGGGAGAACCTGCAGCCCGGCACCTCCTACGTGATAATGGCCAACCATCAGAGCCACTTCGACGTCCTGGCGATCTACGGTCACTGGCGGCACCAGTTCCGCTGGGTCATGAAGCAGAGCCTCCGCAAGAAGCCCTTCCTCGGCCCGGCCTGTGATCGCGTGGGGCACGTCTTCATCGATCGAAGGGACCGCGGCAGCGCCCTGGCCAGCCTCAAGGAGGCCGGAGAGCGAATTCGTGACGGGATCTCCATACTGTTCTTCCCCGAGGGCACCCGCAGCGCCGACGGTCGGCTGCGAGATTTCAAGAAAGGCGGCTTCATCATGGCCGGTGACATGGGCCTCGAGCTCCTCCCTGTCTCTATAACGGGCAGCTACAAGGTGCTCCCGAAGGGCACCCTGAGTCTGCTTCCGGGTCACATCCGCATCACCATCCACGCACCTGTTGATCCGCGTATCCACGGCGACGACCGCGCCGCCCTGATATCTGCAGTACGGGCGCCGATCATATCCGGATTGTCCGAATGGGAGCGCAACGAACACGCCGCCTGACTCAACCGTCGAACAGGGCCTTCCATGGGCGCTTGGGGATCTCCCTGGGGTTGGCAGCGGCGCGGGCGTGGACTTGGTGAGCGAAGGCCTCCAGGCGGGCCTCCATGGTCGCTGATTCGGTTGCGGAGAAGATCAGGGTCAGCATCGGGATCTGATCGTGATCCTCACGGATCCGGTCCACGAGTGAGGCAGAGACGGTCCCCAGCATACAGTGGGACGAGATAGCGTTGATCACGCCGTGCGCGCCCCGCTGGGCGAAGTCCACCATCTTTGCGACGTTCAGCAGGACGGTCTCGTTGGCGTTCCGCTCCACATAAGGGCTCGCAAGCTGGATGACGTCCCGGTAGCTCGGCTCGGACAGGCGATCCACCGAGCGACCCAGGTGGTAGCGCAAGAAGAGCATCTCCCACTCCCCCCGCAGTGCCATGACCGCGCTCCCCGCAGCTTCGAGGTAGCGGCCTTCCTCGATCCCCCAGTCCACGTCGCGTCCCCAGCCGAAGTTCGCCGAGTCCACGAAGAACGGTGCGGGCCAGACCTCCAGCCCGAGGCCCTCGAGGCGATGGAAGAGGCCTTGGTTCCCGACGGGATGGATGCGGGTGTAGATGTCCCCTGCGACACCCACGAGGGGCCGCAGCTTGCTCCTGTCGACGGGGAAGCGGTCCAGCTCCTTCCCCAGCCAGGAGAGCGCGTCCCCCTGGCGATCCACCGCCAGAAAATCCGCAAGCAGCGTGAGCGCCCTCTTGATGCGGGAATCCAACTTCTCAGGGTGCTCGACGTAGGGCCGCATCTGGGAATGTAGACGACTGATCAGCTCCACCGCGAGGAGCCCCCTGCCCAGGCGCATGAGTCCGGCGAATCCAAGGAACTCCAGGTAGTTCGACTGGTTCGGATTGAGGAGGTCCACCCCTTCGACGCCCCGTCGCTTCATCTCCAGACGCATCGACGACCCGTACTGGTGCATGAGGCAGGGAGTCGAGGTCCCCGGAATGAAGTAGACATCCCTCGGGCCGATGTTTCCCGACTCCAGGTGCTTGAAGAGGTCCCCTGCCAGCAGGACATACGGGTGGCATTCCTTCCCGGTGGTGACCTCCTCGCCGAAGCGGGTCGTCTCAGCGTCCGGGGGGGGGAGGACGATCGCGTCCAGGCCGATGCTGCGCAGCGCGCCCTGGTACGCGTACGCTTGCCCGGCGAAGTAGGGCAGCACGATCCGACGGCCCTGGTATCGCTCGGCCGCGATCTCAGCGTTCCTGGGAAACTGCGGCCGGGGACGCTCCTGCTTGGACGCGTGGGCGTCGATCTCGTCGACGAAGGCCTCGAGACGGGTAACCAGACCCGCCTCTCCCCGGTGCTCGTCGAACTCCAGGAGGAGCAGGGGACGACCCCGCGCCTCCTCCTCCAGATATTTATGGCTGAACGCGTCCGGTCCGCAGCCGAAGTTCGAGATGAGCACGGGAAAGAGCCGCCCGTCTTCCTTCAGTGAGACGAGGGCCTGGAGCTGGGTTCGATTGTATCTCCACGGGAGGCTGACGCCGGTGTCCTTCAGGTCCTCCAATGTGAACGGGATCATCTGTTGGGGGATGGCCAGAAGGCCCAGACGTCTGATGTGGGCCGACAGGTTCAGGTTCTCGAACGCGTCGGTGATGTTGTAGGGCTTGCCCAGGAGCACCAGCGCCTTCGTGAACTCGTCTGAGAGGACCTCGGCGCCCCGCCTCCGCAGCCCGTCTTCATATTTGCCCTGGGCAGCGGTCGCTGCGTAGAGGGCCTCCTGGACGTCCTCGATGGAGACCTCCCAGCGTGAGAGCGCATCGACCAGCTCCTTCTCCATCCTCGGCCTGGGGCC
>CAZNWW010000419.1:0-2987 GCA_964576155.1 uncultured Myxococcales bacterium
CTCGGCGCTCCCACCGACTGGAACGGCCACGACCTGTCCACCCTGCTACTGGGCGAGCCCAGGCCTGCGCTCGAGCCCCTGCCGGTGCCCATGGCCAGAGCCTACCTTCGTTGGATCTCCGACGGCCCCCCCGTGACCCCGAATGCCATCGAATGCCCGATCTGGATCGGCGCGGGGGCCATGGACCGCCTGGTGCCCATCGAGTCCATGCGGGTCCCCTCGCAGACGTTGGGGCACCGCCACTTCGTGCGCTTCGGCCTCCTGCGCTTGGACCCCGAAGACCCAGGAAGTGGCCAGCTCTTGGCCGAGAGACGCTACCTCGACGTCATGGCTCGGTGGGTCGAAGAAGCTCTGGACTAGCACCTCCCCGCTCCACGTGGTCCTGAAACTCCCTGGGAGAGGAGAACCCTTCGAGGAGCGCCAGCAGACGCCGCAGCTTGGTGTGGAAGGACGCCTCCATGCCGCTGCTCGGAAAGTGTCGCCGGCGAGCAAAGAAGCAGATGTCCGGCCGCGTGGCCAGGCGCTCGAAGTCCATCAGCCGAAGCCGCTGGAGCCCGGTTCGGATGCGGTCGAGGGAGAAGCTCGGCCGCATCCTGTCCAGGCGGCGCAGCTTCCACGCGACCGGACGTAGCAACACCAGGAAGGGCAGCTCGACGGTCAGATGCAGGTGGCCGCGGTCGGCCACCTCGGTGGATGGCGCGACCAACCCCACACCCGCCGAGAACCGCGCGCGTTCGCCCGCCAGACAATCCAGACAGCTTCCGCAGTACAGGCAGAGCGGCTGGATGACGCCGATCGGATCGACGACCCTGAACCCGTCGCAGCAGGCCTCCTTGCCCAGATCTCCGCTCCAGACCTCCAGGATCCCGCTGGCATGCCGCAGCGTCGGAATCGGAGGGCCATGGAAAGGGGGCACGCTGCGCAGATCTGGCAGGAGCACCCTGTTGCCGAAGCGCGCGAACCACACGAGGGCTCCCTCTAGGCTGGGCGACGCCGACGGCGACGCGCCGGCATGGCCTTGCCCTTCAGCACCACGGCCACGCGCTGGAAGCGGACCAACTCCTGCAGCTGGGCCCGAAGGGCGGGGTTGCGGCGAACGCCGAGCAGCGCGTGGTTGCGCCACTCGTCCGGCACCTCGCTGTCCTCCAGGAAGGCCAGCAGATGAGCCAACTCGGTGGGCGGCAGGCTACCGGCCAAAGCCGAGATCACCTCTTCGAGGCTGGTCATGCTGCGAAAGACCTGATCGGTCTCGGCGGCCAGGAAGCGGGGACGCACGGCCGCCCAGTCGTGCAGGATCTGATCGCCGGTGACATACCCGCGGGAACCTCGACTGCGGAAGTCGAAGAAAGCGGAGGCGGCCTCGGGACCCACCAGTCCGGCCACGATCTCATTGTCCAGCCCCGCCGGGATCACGCCGGCCCGCAGGATCTCGTCCACCATGCGCCATCCCTCGGGCGTCTCGACCACTTCGAGCTCGAAGTCCTCCGGGCGGCAGAGGAAGCCAGGCTGCTGCGAGATGAAGTCCCGGATGTCCACCGCGATGCCTGCGCCACGGGCCCACTCCAGCCAGGTACGCGAGGAAGGCTCGACCCTCACCTGACAGAAACGTCTCAGGAACGCGGGACCCAAGGGCTCGACCACGTACTCCGCCACGGGGGGGTTCATGGCCGCGATGACCGTCCAGTCGGCGGGCAAGCTGCGAGCGAACAGCCTGCGAGAATCCACCAACTCGAAGACCGCTTGGAGCAGCTCGCGGTTGGCGCGGTTTATCTCGTCCAGGAACAGGATCCCGCCGGGTCGCTCGGGCCACCACCGAGGTGGCGCGTAGCCCGTGCGGCCGTCGACGATCAACGGCAGGCCGCTCAAGTCACCCACCTCGGGGATGTTGGAGAGTCGAAGATTGATGACCTGCAGGCCCTGCTCTGCCCCCACCTGCCGCACGACCTCGGTCTTGCCGATGCCCATGCCCCCCACCAACAAGAGGGGAACGGGGACCCTGGCACCCACCATGCCGGCTACGAAACGTTTGGCTTGACGAACGTTCACGGTTTCCTCCTCGAGCTCGCTCCCTCGAAGCGGATCACCTCTCCGAAGGGAGGTGTCCGGATCTCGAGGCCCATGTCCGGCACGACCCACAGCGTGCGCCAGCTGGGTGGGTGGACGGGGAAGGGCCCCTCGAGATCGGTGAAATAGACCAGCAGGTCCGGACGCAGGCGCGGCCGAGCCGCAAGATACTCGAAGACCGGCCGAAAGTCGGTGCCCCCTCGTCCGATCATCGGCAGATCCGTTGGAGCACCACGCCGCAGGTGGTGAACGCCCCGAACCGCAGCGTCGCAGAGGAGCAGATGGCAGTCCGCCCGATGAACGGCGAGGATCTCCCCCATTCCCGCCAAGAACCTGCCGAGCACTGCGTTCGAGACCGATCCGCTGGTGTCGATGGCGGCTGCCAGGCGCATGCGGCGGACGGTCCGGCGACCCTTGTGGAGGAGGCCAAAGCGGCGGCTCGGGCGTCTCCAAGTGCGCCTGAAGCCAGACGGAGCCGCCCGGCCCATGCGCGCCCGCACGAGCCGGCGCCAGTCCACATCGGGAGGGCGCGGCGGCTTGTCGAACTCCAACATCGCCTCCACGGCACCCGGCAGGTCACCGCGGCGGGGGCGGGCATGCTCCTGCGCCTCGCGGACCACACGCACCAATACGCGCTCGACCTGCGCGGGCAGACCGGGTCCTTCGCGTTCCCCGTCCGGCGGAACCGTCTTCACCCTCCGAGTCGCCCCAGCTCCCGTGGCTGTCCATCGCGGCCCCGTCACCCGGCAGCGGACTCTTCACCGCCAACTCCCAGCTGGACGCGTCCCGCGCGTCGACGAGGGCATCGTAGTACGCCTCGGCGCTCAATCCACCCGGCAGCCCGAACATACGAGGGAGGAGCCCACCTGGGGGGAGGGGACGCGCGATGAGGTCGTTCACCGCGAGATCACACGCGACGTTGA
>CAZNWW010000419.1:2997-4298 GCA_964576155.1 uncultured Myxococcales bacterium
GGCGTCGCGCTCGCCCCGACGAGCGGGGTGCCGCAACACGACGTGAAGCACTTCGTGCTCGAGCAGCCCAGGCAGGACCCCCTCGGCCAGCCCCATCAGCTGCGCCGGGTCTACCAACAGCTCCACCCTGCTCCCGCGAACCCGCACCCCGGCTGGGCCGCCGAGATCCGCGACCTCGAGCCTCCTCATTCCACCGAGCACAGCCGCGTAGAAGGGGGCCTCACGGGCCAGGGTCATCACCGCCAGGGACAGGCGCTCACGGACGAGTGCGGTGGTGGTGGCGTCAGGTCTGTCCAGGAGAGGCATGCGAGCACCGTCGGGGGGTGTACATCTCAACGCCGCACGTGGGACGGATTTCTCTGCAGATTTTCCCGCGGCCGCCATTTTGCGGACGACGCGCGGATGTTCCCCCGGACAGCTACGACGCGGTCGGACCGCCAAGCCCCCGCCCCCTCAGGCCCAGCGCTTGACCGTTCCCTCGGCAGGTTCCTCGACGGCATGGCCGCTCTTGCCGTAGCCCACGGGAGCGTCGTCTCGGGGCGATGCGTCCACGCCCTCTCCCTCCACGCCTCCTGCCCCCTCACTGTCAGGGACGCTGGGCAAGGCGGCTTCGACATCCACCTCCTCCACACCGTCCGGAGCCTGCTCCTCTTGCCCCTCCTCGGTCTCCTCGGGCTCCTCGATCTCGACGGCCGTGTCACGGAAGCTCTGGGCCGCTCGGGACAGCGAGCCCACGATGAAGCTCATCAGTTGCACACGGTACGAAGGATCGCTGTCGGCGGAGGCACCGGAGGACTGGGCCTCACAGGGCTCGCCGGTGGTCTCGGACACGCGGCTGGCCATGGTCTCGAGGAGCTGGAGGCTGCGGCTGACAACCACAGCTTGGACCTCGGGGTTGGCGACCGGTAGAGGGCTCCCCTGACGCTGCTGCGCTTCCTTCCCTCCGGCTCGTGCACCACCAGGCTGCTGAAAGGCCGCGGCGCTAATCTTCGGGATGTGCGGGGGAGACATGGGTTCTTTCCGGTTCGGTTGCGGGTCGGGTCGACCACTTCTTCGGACCATGCACTGGGTTTTTGTAATCTGAGCTCGCATTTTTCGGGTCTTCCGGATCCCGGTGGGTGGAAGACAGGCAGCCGGAGAGGTCATCCTCGGCCGGCGCCGAGACCGACACTCGCGTCTCCGCGGGCCGAGAGCCCGTAGCGGTCCTCCCAGGCGGACCGCGGTCGCCTCTCCGCGGGCCGAGAGCCCGTAGCGGTCCTCCCAGGCGGACCGCGGTCGCGTCTCCGCGGGCCGAGAGCCCG
>CAZNWW010000420.1:0-4297 GCA_964576155.1 uncultured Myxococcales bacterium
GCAGCCGCCGAGACCGTCGCAGGAGTCGTCGGTGCAGGGGTCGCCGTCGTCGCAGACGATGGGCATGCCTGTGCAGACGCCGTCCTCGCAGTGATCCCCTACGGTGCAGGCGTCTCCGTCCACGCACTCGCCGCTGTCCAGGGCCGTGTGCGAGCAGCCGCCGTCGCCGTCGCAGACATCGTCGGTGCAAGGATTCCCGTCGTCGCAGAGGTTGACGTAGTTGCCCCCCACCTCCAGGGGCTCGTCGGTGCTGCCGTCGCAGTCGTTGTCCAGGCCGTCGCAGAGCTCCTCCGAGGGCTCGAACGCGTCACAATCGGAGAGTCCCTCTGCGGTGCAGATCCGTTTCCCGTCGCAGGTCCCGGACTCGTTCCCCACCGTGCAGGGGGTGAACAGGGCGAGGGACACGGACTTCTCGGTGCAGGGACAGACCCCGGCGTCGGCCACGCATTGGCGGGTCTCAACCCCATCCACGGTCAACGTGTCAACGCAAGAGAAGCCCCAGGGGCAGTCCTCGTCAGTGTCGCACGCGCCGCCGCAGAAGCTCCCCTCCGCGCCGTAGTCCACGCAGACGTCGTCCGCGCCGGCTGCGCCCTTGCATTCAGCGCCTGTGGCGCAGGGGAGGCAGAGGTTGGCGTGCCGGGAGATGCAGAGCCAGACAAAGTCCGGCGCAGTGCCGGGGACCTGCTCGCAGCCCCAGCCCGGGGGGCATTCGGTCTGACATTGGAGGGTGCAGACGTCCTCCCCCATGTGCCCCACACACCACCCGGAGAGGCAGTCGTCGTTGGACTCGCAGGGATCCAGGAAGCAGCCTTCGCCCGGCTCGCAGCCCGGGTCCAGGGTGTCGGAGGGGATCACCGTGTCTCCCTCGGGCGGCGTGTCCTCACCCGCCGTCTCCCCACCCGTGAGGTCGGGGTCCGACGGAATGTCCGCAGAGCCGCTGCCGTCCGCGGTGGTGTCCTCCGGGGGCCCGGTGGTGTCCGTGGTCGTGGTGTCCCCGGCGCCGCTGCAGGACGCGGCGGCGTGTACGAGAATGAACAGAGCCAGAAGACGCTTCATACTAGTTTCCCCTTACTGGCCCCAGGAGATGATGACCTGGCCGTTACTGGTTTTCACTCCATTGGTCCCGGACTGAGCGCTGCCTCCGTTGAAGGAGCCGCCGCCGCCGCCCGCGGCTGCGGGGTAGCCGCTGTAGTGCTTGCAGCCACCGCCGCCGTAGCCACCACCGCCGCCGCCGCCGTGGTTCGAGCCTACGGTGCCGCCGCCGCCGTAGCCGCCTTGGGAGCCTCCGGAGCCGGTGCCGGCGGGGTTCTGGAGGACCGCGGTCCAGCCCTTTCCGATGCAGTCACCTCCGGTGCCGCTTGCGCCGTCGCACCCCCCTGCGTTGTCGTTGGTGCTGTCCTTGGTGCCGCAGGTGCCGGTTACGCCGTCCTTGCCAGTGGCGTAGCTGGCGCCGCCACCGCTGGTGCAGATAGCGCCGCCGCCGCCGCCGCCGGCCGCGATCATCAGCTCATTGCCTGCGTTTCGCCAGACGAAGGATCCGCCTCCGCCGGTGCCGGACTCGTTCGCTGTGTTGGTGCCACGGTCTTTACCCCGCTGGCCGACCACGACCTTGAGGACCTCGCCGGCGGTGACGTTGAAGGTGCCCTTCATGCGGGCGCCCTTGCCGCCTTGCTGGGAGCAGGGGTTGTTCTTGCCCCCCTGGGCCCCCCAGGCCTCGATGGTGATGGTCTCGGCGCAGTCCGGCACGGTGAAGGTCTGCACGGACAGGGTCGAGGCGAAGGTCTGGGAGCCGACCGGCTGCCCGCAGTCGGTGACACACACACCTTCGTCGCAGTGCATCTCAACGCCGCAGACGATGCCGTCCTGCACCGGCGTAAAGACGCAGCCCGTCGCCGACTCACAGGTGTCGTCGGTGCAGACGTTCAGGTCGTCGCAGTCCAATGCGTCGCCGCTCACGCACTCGCTGTCTGCACATTGGTCCCCGTCGGTGCACGCGTCTTCGTCCGTGCAGAGGTCGTCGTTGGGAATGTAGGTGCAGCCGCTCAGCGGCTCGCACCCGTCATCGGTGCAGAGGTTCTGGTCGTTGCAGACGATGGGTACCCCGCCGCCGCAGACGCTGCCATTGCAGAACTCGTTCGCGGTGCACGCGTTCAGATCATTGCAGGGGTTGTTGTTGGCCACGTGGATGCAACCCACCGCCACGTCGCAGTAATCGTCGGTGCAGGTGTTGTCGTCGTCACAGTCGGCGGAGACTCCCCCCTGACACTGGCCCGCAGCGCAGTGGTCGTTGTCGGTGCAGGTGTTCCCGTCGTCGCAGGGCGCATCGTTGGGAGTGAACGTGCAGCCGAGCAGTGGCGTGCAGGCGTCGTCGGTGCAGAGATTGCCGTCCGCGCAGGAGAGCGCGCCCCCGGCGATGCAGACTCCCAGGTGGCAGTGATCATCGATGGTGCAGAGATCATCGTCGTTGCACGGGGCCTGGTTCAATTGGAAGACGCAGCCCGTGTCCGTATTGCAGGAGTCGTCGGTGCAGAGGTTGTCGTCGTCGCAGGTGGTGGCGTCTCCGCCCAAGCAGACTCCGTCCTGACACATGTCACCTGTGGTGCAGGCGTTCCCGTCGTTGCAGGCCTCGTCCGTGGGCGTGTTCTGACACCCTGACTGGCCATCGCAGAAGTCAGCGGTGCAGGGGTTGCCGTCGTCGCAATCCAGGGTGTCGCCGCTTACGCATTGGCCGTCGTCACACTGGTCTCCCACGGTACAGGCATCCCCGTCGGTGCACGGGGCGATGTTTGGGGTGAAGGTGCACCCGCCCAGCGGGGCGCAGGCGTCATCGGTGCACAGGTTCCCATCCGTGCAGAGCAGCGGGACGCCTGCCGTGCAGACGCTGTTTTGGCACGTGTCCTCAGTGGTGCATGCGTTGCCGTCGTCGCAGGCACCGTCCTGGGCTGCGTGCTGGCACCCGACCTGGGGGTCGCAGAGGTCAGCGGTGCAGATGTTGCCGTCGTCACAGTCCGGTATGTCGTTGCCGGCCTCGCATTGCCCTTCCTCGCACAGGTCTCCGATGGTGCAGACGTCTCCATCGGAGCAGGGGTCGTTGTTGAATGTGAAGATGCAGCCGCTAATCGGGTCGCAGGCGTCATCGGTGCAGGGGTTCCCGTCGGTGCAGGGCAGGGGCGTGCCTGCGAGACAGCCTCCCCCCTGGCATTGGTCGCTGATGGTGCAGGCGTCCCCGTCGTCGCAGGGGGCCTGGTTCGCTGCGAAGATGCAGCCCGTGGCTGGGTCGCAGGTGTCGTCTGTGCAGAGGTTTCCGTCGTTGCATATCGCCGGGGCGCCGCCCACGCAGACTCCCCCCTGGCAGGTGTCCCCGGTGGTGCAGTCATTGCCGTCGTTGCAGGCGACGTCCAGGGAGGTGTGCTGGCATCCGACCAGGGGATCGCAGAGATCAGCGGTGCAGGGGTTGCCGTCGTCGCAATCCAGCGCGCCGCCGCCGCCCAAGCATTGGCCGTCGACGCAGAGGTCCCCGGTGGTGCAGACATCCCCGTCGGTGCATGGGTCGTCGTTGGTCGTGAAGAAGCAGCCGCTCGCCGGCTCGCAGAAGTCATCGGTGCAGGGATTCTCATCGGTGCAGGTCAACGGGATACCCGCTACGCAGTCGCCGTCCTGGCACTGGTCCCCGATGGTGCAGCCGTCCTCGTCATTGCACGCGTAGCCCTCGTGATCCGGGCTCGTGATGCAGTCCCCGGTCTCCGGTGCGCAGTTCACCTCCGTGCAGATGTCTCCGCCCAAGGGCCCCGGGCAGACCACCACGGTGTCGGCGTCCACCGCGCATTTGTAGGGGAGCGAGTCCGTGTCGCAGACCAGGGTCCCGTTGCACAGGTCTCCGTCCTCGAGTTGCTCGCAGTCAGCGTCGGTGAAGCACTGGCAGTTCACCGCGTAGCCTCCGCAGCCGCCGTCGCTGCAGATATCCGCGACGGTGCAGGGGTCTTCGTCGTCGCAAGGTGCCTGGTTGAACGCGGCCTGACAGCCACCGAAGCCGTCGCACGAGTCGTCGGTGCATGGATCGTCGTCGTCACAGACGATGGGCAGCCCCGTGCAGACCCCGTCCTCGCAGTGGTCCCCTACGGTGCAGGCGTCCCCGTCCACGCATTCGCCGCCGTCCAGCGCCGTGTGGGAGCAGCCCCCGGCGCCGTCGCAGTTGTCCTCGGTGCACGGGTTGTCGTCGTCGCAGAGGTTCACGTAGTCGCCCCACACCTCCATGGGCTCGTCGGTGCTGACGTCGCATTCGTTGTCCAGGCCGTCG
>CAZNWW010000421.1:0-4297 GCA_964576155.1 uncultured Myxococcales bacterium
TGGGAAAGGCCTCGGGCTCCACAACCGCTCTGGGGCGCTGCTGCCGCGACCTCTCCGTGTCCCGACGCGGCTTGCCGTGCTTGAGTTCGTAGACCTCATCGTGGGCCAGCTCCAGCTGGAGTTGCGTGATCATGTAGGCCCGGCGGTTGTGCTCCGCCTGGCGTCGGACCTTGCGCAGGAGCCCTTCCTTGATGCGGACGGCCTCCTTGAGATCCCTGAGCTTCGCCCTGAAACCTTCATCGACAGCCGGCCTCGCCTCTTCATTTGTGGGAGGGGGTGCAGCCCCGATGCCCTTCGGCCCTGAAGGGCCTCCCACAGCATCAGGGACGGCCGCGGCCTCTTCCTTCGCTGCCTCGGCGGATTTCTCCAGCCGAGCCTTGTCACGTTCGAGACTGCCGACCTGCTGCCGGGCCTCCTCGAGATCCGCAGAGAGCTGGGCCCCCCGCGCCTTGAGGCCCTGCACCTCCTCCCGGAGACCAACCAACAGCTCCTCACGTCGCTGCTGCTCAGCAGGGGCACGCACGATGCCGGACTCTACCGCCTCGAGTTGACGTTGGAGCTTCCGGCACTCGTCGCGGTGCTCCGTCGCGCGGCGCCGGACCTCCTTGATCTCTCTCCCGGCTTCCTCCAACTCCGACTGCAGCTTGCCGACCTTCTTCTTCTGCTCATCGACCCGGATATCGACGCGGTCGAGCTTCTTCTTCAACTCGTCCCGCTCCGCGGTTACGCTGTCCAGCTCCTCCTGCGAGGGTCCACCGAACAGACCCATTCGGGACCAGGCGAAGACCAGGGACGCGGCGCCGGTGATCCAGATGACATGGACGAGACTCTCCATGGGTCAGCCTCCCAGGGCGAAAAACCGGCTCAGATATATCAGAAACAGGTTCTGTACTCAATGGAATATTGCTAGTATACCGCGGCTGTGAGCGTGCAGGGAATCATCACGGATCCCGACGTCCTGTCGGGCTTCCTCCAAGACGAATCTGGCCTCCAAGGGCGAGCTGACGGAGTCCTGAGGGCTCGCGCCGAGGGCGAGGTCGTCGATGCGATCCGTCAGTGTCGCGCCAACAGCCGGCCCCTGCTCCCTGTCGGCCTCCAGAGCGCTACCACCGGCGCGGCGGTCCCCTTCGGGGGGATCGTCCTCTCCACCAGCGCCTGGACCGAGGTCGAAGACGTGGATCGGGCCCGGCGCATCGCGGTGGTCCGGCCCGGGGTGATCACCGGCGACTTGAAGCGCCTCGTCGCCTCTGAGAGCCTCTTCTACCCACCGGATCCCACCAGCCAGGACGAGAGCACCATCGGCGGCAACGTGGCGAGCAACGCCAGCGGGGCCCGGTCATTCCGGTATGGTGTCACCTCGGATTGGGTCGAGGGCCTCGAGCTGGTGGACGGGACCGGAACCACGCACAGGTTCATGCGACGCACCATGGACAAGAACACAACCGGCCCCCGGGCGTTCCACGACCCGGTCGACCTGGTCATCGGCTCCGAGGGGATCCTCGGGATCGTCTCGAGGGTCTGGCTCCGCCTCGCTGAGGATCCCGGCCCCTTCTTCGGCGCTTTCCTCTGGTTCCCCTCGTTGGAGGATGCGCTCCGGGCGGCGGTGGCCTGGCGCCTCGGCCCCCCCCCCACCCCACGCTGCGTAGAGCTCTTCGATCGGGCGGCCCTGGGATACTTCTCGACCCACCCCGCGCCGCCGTCGGTCCCCGACAGCGCCGGGGCCATGCTCTTCACCGAGTGGGACCTCGGGGATCGGAGCCTTGAGGCCGTCCTCGAGGACCTCGTCCCGATCTGGTCGACCCAGGGGGCCTTGGTGGACGACACGGTTATCGCGTCCACAGCTTCGGAGCGGGCCTGGCTCAGGGACCTGCGGCATCACGTCCCCGCCTCCAACAACGAGCGCGCAGCCCTGCACCACGCAGAAGGCGGGCTCAAGGTCTCCACGGAGTTCTGCGTGCCCCCGGATCGCCTCGTCGAGGTCATGGCAAAGGTAGAGGGAATCCGCCAGGCCGAAGACGTGGAGGAGATGGTCCGTTACGGACACGTAGGGAACGGACACCCGCACATCTTCATGTTCGGACGCACCCCCGACGAGGTAGAGCAGCGCAAGCGTGTGGCGCACCGACTCTGCGAGCTGGCGGTGGCCGCGGGCGGCACCGTCTCCGGAGAACACGGGATCGGCAAGACCCGCCGCGACTTCCTGCGATACATGATGCCCCCGCAGATCCGGCAGGCCCTGGCAGAGACCAAGCGGGCCTTCGACCCCGACTGGATCCTCGCGCCGGGGAACATCCTGCACGATCCCCGGGGCACCAATGACGGAATCTGGGAGCTGGAGGAGGACTGAGAATGCAGCCCATGGTCGATCTGCGCAGCGACACCGTCACCAAGCCCACCCCTGCCATGCGCGAGGCCATGCTCACCGCAGAGGTCGGGGACAACGTCTTCGGCGAGGACCCCACGATCAGCGTCCTCGAGACCCGCGGCGCCGCGCTCCTCGGGAAGGAGGCCGCGCTCTACGTGGTCTCCGGGACCATGGCCAACACCCTGGCCATCCGCCTCACCTGCACCCCCGGTGACGAGCTCATCCTCGAGGAGGGAGCGCACCCCCACCACTACGAGGGCGGCGGCCCGCCGGCCGTCAGCCGGGTCACCATGCGCACGGTCCCGAGCACCCACGGCCTCATGGCCCCGGCGGACGTGGCCGCGGCCCTGCACCCCGGGGACTACTACCGCCCCTGCCAGCGGGGAATAGCGGTGGAGAACACGTCCAATCGGGGCGGCGGCACCGTGTACCCGATGGAAACCGTCCGCGCAATCGCGGAAATAGCGCGTACGCGAAATCTGCGCCTGCACCTGGACGGGGCCCGCCTCTGGAACGCGCACGTCGCTTCGGGGGTTACGATGGCGGACCTGGCCGCACCCTTCGACACGGTCTCGGTGTGCTTTTCCAAGGGCCTCGGTGCGCCCGTGGGGAGCCTTCTGGCAGGCTCCAGGGCCGACATCGAAAGGGCCTGGCATTTCCGGCACATGCTCGGGGGATCCTGGCGACAGGCCGGGATCCTGGCTGCGGGAGCGCTCCACGCCCTGGACCACCACGTCCCTCGTCTCGCCGAGGATCACGCGAACGCCGGCCGCCTCGCGGCCGGCCTCGACGCGATGGGCCTCGAGGTCACGAACCCCGTGGAGACCAACATGGTCTACTTCCTTCACCCCGATCCCGAGGGGCTGGTCAAACGCATTGAGCCCAAAGGGATCCTCGTGGGTCTGCCCAAGCCCGGCTTCATCCGTGCGGTGACCCACATGGACGTGGATGAGGCGGGTATCGAGCGCGCCCTCGACGTGCTCCGGGAGGTCGCCTGATGGACCTGAAGGCGACCGCAACCCAGTTCCTCAAGTTCGGCATCGTGGGCACGTCCGGCGTCGTCGTGAACCTGGGCATCTACGTGGTGCTGACACGGCTCCTCGGCCTCGGCGAGGGCCTCGTGGCCCAAGACATCGCGTACGGCGTATCCGTGGAGATCTCGGTCTTCACGAACTTCCTGGCCAACGACCTCTGGACCTTCAGGGACCGCCGCAAGGCGACCTCCTTGCCCATGCGTCTCTGGCGTTTCCACCTGGTCAGTCTCGTAGGCTTCGCTATCAACTGGGGGGTCTTCGCCGGGCTCAACCTCCTGCTGGCCCGCACCGGCGGCACCATGATAGGGCAGTTGGTCATCCTGGGCCGCGACCTCGGGAACGTGGACGACCTCCTGGCCGCTTGCATCGGCATCGGGGCCGCAATGTTCTGGAACTTCTTCGGCAACCTCCTCTGGACCTGGACCTCGGGAAGGGAAGAGGGATGATCGGAGCGCCGCTCCTGCTCCTCGCTGCCCTCGCCCTGCCACAGGGAGACGCGCCTGCGCCCCTGACCAGGCCGGTATCGACGATCACGTTCCATGGATGGTCTCCCGACTCCACCCGGGTGGGCTGGACCCTGGAGCGCAGCAGCAGCGGGAAGCGGGGGAAGAACATCTGGTATCTCAAGGAGACCCTGCGCACCTCCCACGGCAAGGCCCGCCTGCGGAAGGTGAAGGTCCCTGGCGATGTCAAGGACCCCGGGTACTACCACCTCCACGACTTCAAGCTCCACGACCTGCCCACGACTGCGAACACAGCCGGGACCCTGATTGAGATCCCCCTGCGGTACGACCGCACCCTGGTCCTCGAGCTCAAGGTCGAGGACAAGATCCGCCTCTACTACTGGTTCGAGGACGGCGTGGACCGCCTCCTCCTGCACAAGGCGACCTTCGACGAG
>CAZNWW010000422.1:0-4288 GCA_964576155.1 uncultured Myxococcales bacterium
GAAGGTGGCGCCGGCTCGCAAAGCGAGCCGGGATCGGAAGGGGCTGGACCCCGTGCAGAGATGGCTTATTTTGGTCCCCTTGCAGCTACTGGTTTGTAAGGCGGCGGATGAGCGCGTCGTGGGCTGGCCACTCGGCCAGGAGGGTGGCTTGCTTGGCTAGCTCGAAGCTGCCCTCGAAGGTGAAGGGCGGGGCGCAGACGTTGGTGCCGAAGGCCCAGGACCCCCCCGGGGGGAGCTCTGCCGCCTGCCAGAGGCTGCGGGGGACCACGTGTCGGGGGCGTTCACCTTGGGCGATGTCGGTACCGAGGCGGAGGGTGGTCAGGCTGCCTCCCGGCTCCAGGACGTGAACCATCAAGCTGCCGCGGTGGATGTACCACAGCTCGTCGCTGTCGAGGACACGGTGGAAGACGGAGACGGCGCCACCTGAATAGAGCCAATGCCCCGACGTGCGGTGCGGATCCCGGTCCGTCTCCACGAACTTCGGGCCCTCGGGGTGATCGTACCAGTCATAGGCAGCGAGGACGGCCTCCAGCGTGGTCAAGGCTCCCTCCCGGGTTTGCAAATCCACACCTTGACGATAACATGCCCCACAGGTCACGTCCCTCGGGGAGGTGCTGCATGACCAGACGACCGGGACTCATGGAGCTGGCGGCGGAGAAGGTGGTGGTCCTCGACGGGGCCATGGGCACGATGATCCAGCGCGCCGGGCCGGCCCCTGAGGATTTCCGAGGCCTCGACGGGTGCAATGAGATCCTGGTGGAGTCCCGGCCGGACATGATCCGTGACATCCACGCCGCCTACTTCGAGGCGGGCTGCGACGTGGCGGAGACGAACACCTTTGGTGCGAACGGCGTGGTCCTGGTCGAGTACGGCATCCCCGAGCGCACCGAAGATTTGAATCGACAGGCAGCAATCATAGCGCGCCAGGTGGCCGATGACTTCTCGACCCCGGATCGCCCGCGCTACGTCCTGGGATCCATCGGCCCGGGAACCCGGCTGCCGTCCTTGGGACACATCGACTTCCTGGACCTGAAGGCCGCGTTCGAGCCACAGGTGCGAGGTCTCCTGGCCGGGGGTGCGGACGCGATCTGCATCGAGACCTGTCAGGACCTCCTCCAGGTGAAGGCCGCTATCCTGGCTGCCAGGGACGCGTTCCAGTTCACCGGTCGCGGCGTTCCGGTGTTCGTCTCCGTGACCATCGAATCCACGGGCACCATGCTCGTCGGTGCAGACATCCAGGCAGCGGTCGCAGCGCTCTGGCCCATGGCCCCCGACGTCCTCGGGATGAACTGCGCGACAGGGCCGGGGGAGATGAAGCGCCACGCGGAGCACCTCTCCCGCTGGGGGCCGCCGAAGATCATGGCCATGCCCAACGCCGGGCTCCCGGAGAACGTCGGCGGGGAGCTGGTCTACCGGATGGGGCCCGAGGAGCTCGCCGATTGGATCGAGGACTTTGTTCGGGATCTGGGCATCGGCGTGGTGGGCGGCTGCTGCGGCACCACCCCGGACCATCTCCGCGCCGTGGCAGACAGGGTGGGAGGTCTGCCCGCGCCGCGACGGGGTCCAACACGCCGGGCCGAGGCTGCGAGTCTCTACCAGGCCATGTCCCTGAACCAGGACCCACCGCCCCTCATGGTCGGCGAGCGGACCAACGCCAACGGGAGCAAGGAGTTCCGCGAGCGCCTCCTCGCTGATGATCTGCATGGCATGGTGGCGGTCGGGAGGGAGCAGGAGAAGGGGGGCGCGCACCTCCTGGACGTGTCCGTCGCATACGTAGGCCGGGACGAGGCCGTGGATATGGCCTCATTGATCCCGGAGCTGGCCCGGGACGTGCGCCTGCCGCTGATGATCGACTCCACCGACCCCGACGTGATCGAGGGCGCGCTCCGCCGTCACGGCGGCCGCTGCGTGGTAAACTCCATCAACCTGGAGGACGGGCAGGCCCGACTGGATAGCGTGGCGGGCCTCGCAAAGCGCTACGGCGCCGCAGTGGTGGCCCTGGTCATCGACGAGGACGGCATGGCCACCACCCGGGAGAGGAAGCTCGCTGTGGCGGAGCGGATCTTCGACATCTGTACACGGGACCACGGCCTCCTCCCCCAAGACCTGATCTTCGACATGCTGACCTTCACCGTGGCCTCGGGGGACGAGGGCTCCCGCCGGGCCGCGGTGGACACCCTGGACGCGATCCGGGAGTGGAAGAAACGGCATCCCGAGACCTTGACGGTCCTCGGCGTGAGCAACGTCTCCTTCGGGCTGCGTCCCGCGTTGCGGCGGGTGCTCAACTCGGTGTTCCTCCACATGGCCGTTGCCCGGGGTCTGGACCAGGCGATCGTGAACGCCCGGGGCATCCTGCCCCTGTATCGAATCGACGAGGGACTCCGTGACGGCGCCCGCAAGCTCCTGCTGGACGAGCGCAGGGCAGGGGATCCCCTGGAATCCTACATGGGCATGTTCAAGGACGGCCCCGGAGTCATTGCGAGGAGTGAAGAGGAAGACGAGGAGCTCACCGCCGAGGCCCGGGTCCACCGAATGGTGGTGGACGGGGATCGGAAAGGGCTGCAAGACCGCCTGGACGCGCTCCTGGCCGAGGGCGTCGCGCCGGTGAAGGTCATCAACGAGGTTCTCATCGGCGCGATGAAGGTTGTGGGCGAGCTCTTCGGATCCGGGCAGATGCAGCTCCCCTTCGTGCTGCGCTCTGCGGAGGTGATGAAGTCTGCGGTCTCCCATCTCGAAGGCTTCATGGAGCAATCCGAGCGCCGGAACCTGGGCACCCTGGTCCTGGCCACGGTGAAGGGTGACGTCCACGACATCGGCAAGAACCTCGTGGACATCATCGTCTCCAACAACGGCTACCGGGTGGTGAACCTGGGGATCAAGATCTCCGTGGAGGAGATGATCGCTGCGATCCGAGAGCACGACGCCGTAGCGCTGGGAATGTCGGGCCTCTTGGTGAAGTCCACCGTGGTCATGAAGGAGAACCTCGAAGAGATGCGGCGGCGCGGGATCGATCTGCCGGTGCTCCTCGGCGGCGCAGCGCTGAACCGCCGCTTCGTGGAGGGCGACCTTCGCAAGGTGTACGGCCCGGACGTCTTCTACTGCAAGGACGCGTTCGCCGGCCTCGGTGTCCTGCGTGGTCTCGACGGGGCGCCGGGTGTATCTTCCGACGCGAACTCCGACCCGGATCCGTTGAGCCGGCCCCGGGTATGCACTACGGACGACGGCGGCGGGGACGAGCTCCCCGGGCCGGAGCTCGACCGGACCGTCGCGATCCCGACGCCGCCGTTCATGGGGACCCGGGTCCTCGAGTCGATCCCCCTGGACGAGGTCTTCGACCTCCTGAACGAGACGACCCTGTTTCGAGGCCAGTGGCGGTACCGGCGGGGGACCATGACCCGGGATGAGTTCAGCGACCTCATCGACGGGCGGGTGCGGCCGGTCCTCGAGGCCATGAAGGCCGAGGCCCGGGACAATGGGATCCTGCGCCCAGCAGGGGTCTACGGCTACTGGCCCTGCCGCAGCGAGGGCCGGGACCTGGTGGTCCTGGATCCGGACACCCGCGCCGAGGCGATCCGGCTCCGCTTCCCCCGCAAGCGCACGGCCCCCCACGTCTGCATCGCAGACTACTTCGACCCGACACGGGAGGACGTGGTGGGGATGTTCGTAGCCACCATCGGGTCCGCAGCCCAGGAGCGGATCAAGGCCCTCTTCTCAGGGGACGCGTACCGGGATTATCTGCACTGGCACGGTCTCGCCGTCGAGGCAGCGGAGGCCACCGCGGAGTGGCTCCACCGGCACATGCGGGTGGAGCTGGACATCCTGGAGGGAGATAAAGACCGCGAGCAGGCCATGGTGCGCCAGGGCTACCGGGGGTCACGCTACAGCTTCGGCTATGCGGCCTGCCCGGACCTGGAGTCCCAGGGGCCCCTCTTCGATCTCCTGGACCCCGGCCGGGTCGGGGTGACCCTCACGGAGGGTTGGCAGATGGTGCCGGAGCAGTCGGTCTCCGCGCTCGTCGTACACCACCCCGGCGCGCGGTACTTCAATTTGAAATGATTGCTGAGTGAGGAGGATACAATGGAAGCAGGCAGCTTCGGCACGGTCATCAACTGTATGGACGGGCGGATCCAGGCGCCGGCGCGCAGGTTTCTCAGGGATCGCTTCGCGGTGGATCACGTCGACGTGATCACGGAGGCGGGACCGGTGCGGATCCTGGCCGAGGGATATCCGGAGAGCGCCGTCGGGGCGATCCGTGCCCGCCTGGAGATCTCCATCGAGCACCACGGCA
>CAZNWW010000423.1:0-4283 GCA_964576155.1 uncultured Myxococcales bacterium
TTGGTACGGCGCGCCCTCTTCCCCCCTTGTTGGGGGAAGTGCCCGGAGGCGAGCGTAGCGAACCGGAGGGCGATGGGGGGATGGCCCCGTGCAGAGACTACAACGTCGGCACATCCAGGTGATAGAGCACCGCTCCCGCTGCGGGAGAGTCCTCGTCGGGTTGGACCGAGGGGTCCCAGGCCCGGCCGACGAGGTAGGCCTCGGCCCCCTGGGCCGCGCTCTCGGTGAGGTGGTTTCCGTTCACGATGGCGTCGCAGTTGTACCAGCCGATACAGAGCGTGGATACGGAGCCCAGGGTGTGGGAGACCCAGCCGGTGTTCGGGCTGGTCCCGCGGTGGGTGCGGACCAGGAAGGTGCGGGTGCGCTGCAGGCCCTGGGGGGAGTAGGCGTCCGTAGTGCGGACGCCGGTGATCACCAGGAGGTCGCCGAGGGTGAACGCCGAGGTCCAATCCGTCTGGGTGAGGGAGGGGTTCGACGCGGAGATCTTGTTGATCTGGGTGCCGTGGATCCGTGCAATGAGTCCGCGGCTCCCGACGGCCCACGCCTGGTTGCCGCTGACCGCGGTCACGTCGTCCCAGTTCTGGTGGTACGGCGGCGGATCCGAGAGGTAGCCCAGGAAGTTCCATTCGTCCAGATCCGAGGTCGTAAACGCGTCGAGCCAGTAGGTGGTGGGGTCCCCGAGCTGAGAGATGGCGTCGCTCACGAGGTAGGCCTTGTCGATCTGCCAGCCGCCGTCCCCTGGCTCGAGGACAGCGTCCATGGCCGCCGGGAACTCATACTCGGCATAAGTGTCCATGAGCATGTTCTCGCATTCCCAGGACACCGCGCCGCCGGGCCAGGCCTCCCGGGTGCAGAGCTTGGTCAAGCCCAGGGTGTTCGCCACGTTCCGCCCGAGGAACCACCAGCGGTCTACCTGGGGCTCTCCGTTGCTCATCTCCTGGAAGCGACCGCCCCAGAGGGCCCGGACCTCGTCGAAGTGGATCCCCTCGTCCAGGAGCTCCTCGAGCTCGTCCGCCTCGGCCCAGGTGCCGTCCAGGTGGGTCGCCGCGCCGTCTGCCCCGATCGCCAGATCGTTGCTCACCGCGACGTAGATCGTGTCCTTGCGCTCGGAGTCGTCGTGGTACTGGGCCACGTCCCCGCCGTCCAGGGTCACCGCCCAGGTGAAGACCTTCATCTCGTTGCCGCCGCTCGTCGCCTGGTCGTGCCCAACGGCCAGGAACTGACCCGAGGACCAGGACACGTCGGTGAGCGCTCCTGAGATGGTCGTGGGGCGGGGCTCGAAGTCTGCGCGGGTCCAGCCCACGCACGCGCCCTCGACGCACATGTCCGCCAGGGTCGCCGGGTCGCCGTCGTTGCACCCGTCTCCGTCCTGGAGGTTTTTACAGGGCGCGCAGATGTCCGCACCGGAGCTACATGTCCCCAGGAAGCAGGCATCCCCCAGGGTGCAGGCGTCGCCGTCGTCACAGGCCGAGCCGGTCAGGGGCGCGAAGGCGCAGCCGCTGTTCGGGGCACACGAGTCCTCCGTGCAGACGTTCCCGTCGTCGCAATCAAGTTCGCCGCTGCCGGCACATACACCGGCGGCGCAGATGTCGTTTTCGGTGCAGGCGTCGCCGTCGTCACAAGGATCGGTGTTGGGGGTGTAGACGCAGCCGGCCAGCGGATCGCAGATGTCATCGGTGCAGGAGTTCATATCCGTGCAGAGGAGCATGATCAAGGACTGGCATTCGCCGTCCTTGCACGCGTCCCCCGCTGTGCAGGCGTCGCCGTCGTCGCAGGAGTCGGTGTTGGGGGTGAAGACGCAGCCGTCGTCGGAGTCGCACGCGTCATCGGTGCACCCGTTGGCGTCGTCGCATGTGATCAGGGTGAAGACGCAGCCGCTGTCCAGGTCACAGGTGTCGTCGGTGCACGCGCTCGAGTCGTCGCAGTCGATGGGCGTGAAGACACAGCCGCTTTCGGTGCCACAGGTGTCGTCGGTGCAGGCGCTGCCGTCGTTGCAGAGCACCGGGGTGACGACGCAGCCGCTGTCGGGGTCACAGGTTTCATCGGTGCAGGCGTTGTCGTCGTCACAGGAGACGGGCGCAAAGGTGCAGCCGGTCGCGGGCTCGCACGCGTCCTCGGTGCAGAGATCATCGTCCTCGCAGGAGATCGGCGCGTGGACGCAGTCCCCCGTGGCCGGGTCGCAGGAGTCATCGGTGCAGGCGTCGTCGTCGTGACAGATCACCGGCGCGTGGGTGCAGTCCTGGGTGTCGCAGTCCAGGATGTCCAGGGTGCAGGGGTCGCCGTCGTCGCACTCCAGGGCCACGTTGAGGCAGCCCCCCGTGGCCGGATCGCAGGAGTCCATGGTGCAGGGGTTCCCGTCGTCGCAGTCCACCGCGGGATTCTGACATTGGCCGGAGGTGGAGTCGCAGACGTCCTGGGTGCAGAGATCCCCGTCGGAGCAGTCCTTAGCGGAGTTGACGCAGTTTCCAGTGTCCGGGTCGCATGTGTCCAGGGTGCAGAGATCCCCGTCGGAGCAGGCCTTGGTGTGGAAGAGGCACGCGCCGCTGTCTCCGTCACAGGTGTCCACGGTGCAAAGATCCTCGTCGTCGCAGGGCTTCGGGGTGTTGACGCAGGTCCCGAGGGCCTCGTCGCAGCCGTCGAAGGTGCAAGGGTCGTTGTCGTCGCAGTCCAGGAGCCCGCCGACGCAGATGAGGCCCTCGGTGCACGCGTCCCCCACGGTGCAGGTGTCTCCGTCGTCGCAGGGCGCGAGGGACGGGGCGTACTGGCAGCCGTCTTCCGGGTCGCAGGCGTCTGCGGTGCAGAGATCTCCGTCGTCGCAGTCCACCGTGTCCGCAGGGGCACAGAGCCCTGCCTGGCAGGTCTCCCCCAGGGTACAGACGTCCTGGTCATCGCAGGAGTCGTCGTCGACCTTGGACTTGCCCTTGCAGTCGCCCGTGGCGGCGTCACAGTCGAAGACGACGCAGTCGTCGGGGTTCGGGTCATCGCAGGAGACCACCGTCTCCGGGTCGATCTGGCAGAGACCGTCGATGCACGCCAGGGAGCCGTTGCACAGGTCGTCGTCCTGGAGGGGCTGGCAGTCGGTGGCGTCCTCGCAGAGGCAGATGTTCTCCAGGCCCGTGCAGATCCCATCCACGCATTGGTCCGCCGGGGTGCAGGCCTCTCCGTCGTCGCACAGGACGTCGTTGCTGGCGTGTACGCAGCCGCTCAGCGGCTCGCAGGAGTCGTCTGTGCAGGGGTTGTCGTCGTCACAGGCGAGGATGTTGATCCCGCTGCATGCCCCGGCCACGCAGAAGTCGTTGGTGGTGCATGCGTCTTCGTCGTCACAGGGGATCACGGCCGACTCGTGGAGGCATTCGCCGGTCACGGGCTCACAGCCGTCGAAGGTGCAGGGGTTGTCGTCGTCGCAGGAGTTCGCCAGGCCGGCGCAGAGCCCGTCCGTGCAAGCGTCCTCCACGGTGCACGGGGTCCCGTCGTCGCACGGTTCTTCGTTGAGCTCGTGGGCGCATCCGTCGAGGCCGTCGCATTCGTCGTCGGTGCAGGGATCGCCGTCGTCGCAGTCGAAGAAGGTCCCCGCCGCGCAGGCGCCCTCGAGGCAGGCCTCGTCCGCTGTGCAGGGGTCGTCGTCCGCACAGGGCTCTCCGTCTTCCACGGGGACAAGCACACAGATCTCGAACGCGCATGCAGGTCGATGACAGATGGGGATCTCTTCGAACACGCCGGCGCATTCGTCGTCGTCGGTGCAGCCAGGCTCCACGTCCGGGACCAGATCCACCTCGATGTCGGGCTGGGGCACCTCGTCCGTCGGCGCGTCAAGGGGCAGGTCCCCGGGCGCGTCGGCCAGCGCGTCGGCCCCGCCACCCGCATCGCCGAGGAAGTCTGTCGCCTGGATTCCGTCGAGGTTGAACTGGGGTGCAGGCTGATCGCCCCCTCCGCAACTGGTGAGGAGAGAGAGAAGGATGACCCACGGGAGTAGTCGTCTCATCGTTGACCTCCGAACATCACGTGTCGCGCCGCTGACGACGCATCCCTGGAGGGGGCGCATATTCTACCAGAACCCACCCCGAAGGGGCAACGCCCGCGGCGGTTTGTCGACCTGCGGCACGGAGGAGAGAGACGGCCCGGAAGGCGTCCTATTCGACGCCCGGCCCCGGGCTGGTTTTTTAATAGGGTGGATGGTAGCATTCCGCATGGAAAAGAGGCCTGCGATGTATACAAGAATATCGTACCCGAGAGTATCGCCTGAGATCCCTCGACGAGCTCGGAATGACGTGGAGATTGAAGTC
>CAZNWW010000424.1:0-4282 GCA_964576155.1 uncultured Myxococcales bacterium
TCTGAGGATCGTCGAGCGGGTGTCCGTAGCGGTCCTCGTGGACCACGGTGAACGCGGCGACGATGCCGCCCTCGCCGTCGATGGCCACCGGCTTCTCCATGTCCGTCTTGTGCATCCCGTGCTCGCTGAACGTCGCGGGCGGGATTATCACGGTGTCGAGCTCTTCGCAGTAGGAGCCGATGATCCTGCCCTCGGCCGCGGCCTCGTAGAACTTCACGCCCGCGATGCCGCCGGCGTAGATGTACGCCATGGGGATCCTGCCCGGGAATGACTGCGCCGTGGCCGCGTCCATTTCCACGCGCTTGACCGGGCTCGGCTCGTCGATCCTCCCACCCTCGTGGGGCTTGAAGTATTTGACGTCGGTGACCGTGCCTTCGCGGTCCTTCGCAGGCTTCCATTCGGCCTTGACCCGCATCCCGATCTTCACGTCCTCGGGCTTGACCGCACCCAACCTGTGGCAGAGGCCCATGTCCTCGGGGCAGCCGTCCATCGCGATGACCGCGAAGATGTTGACCTGTCCGTCTGGGAGCATGGAGGAGTCCCAGTCCACCCTCGAGAGGGTATACGTCATGACCGTACCGGTGTCGGGCAGGTCGTAGTAGTCGTTCACCGGTGCGAGGTTGCACATCTCGCAGAAGTCCCTGGCCGGGATCATCATCCGGCCGCAAACGTGACATTTCGAGCCGCGGATCTTCCCGTTCTTGAATCCGTCGAGGTAGGTGGTGAGCGCTACGCCGTTGTCCCAGGCGTACCGGAGGTCCGGCTCGTAGTGGACGTAAGGGACATCCTTCGCGTCCTTGAGCGGCGTCCCCGCCGGAAGATCCTCCTTCTTCATCTCGCTCCACGCGGTCTTCCGGGGCATGCCTCCCTCGGAGGCCATAACCACCACGGTGCCGACCTGCATCAGATCACCCCAGGCTTGCGCTATGCCCCGATACGGGGTCTTCGCTACTTGGCGTTTGCCGGCCTGGCCGGAGAGCTGGAAGTAGAGCTCGGCGATCTTCATGAGCCCTGTGGCCGCGATGGGGTTGCCGACGCCCAGCGCGCCGCCGGAGGGACACATCGGGTGGCTGCCGTCCCTCGCAAACTGGCCGTCGAAGAGCAGCTCCTTCACCTTTCTGCCGCTCTTGTCCAGCATGAGCGCGTTCATGTGGTGGAGGGCCTTGTAGTTGAAGGGATCGTAGGGCTCCCAGATATCGATCTCCTGGTCAGGCCTGCTGATGCCCGCCATCTCGTACGCGTCCTTGGCGGCCATGGCCACGTAGTTCGGGAAGGCCAGATCCCGGGTGTTCCAGTACGCGGTGTCCAGGCGGTAGCCGACGCCCTCGATGAAGACGGGGGCTTTGCAGTGGGTGCGGGCCACGGCCTCGTTGGCCAGAACGATCGCGCACGCGCCGTCGGACGTCGGGCTGATGTCCAGCCGCTTCACCGGCCACGACAGCATCGGGGAGTTCATCACGTCGTCGACTGTTATCTCCTGCCCGAGCTGAGCAGCCGGGTGGTCCAACGCGTTGAGCTTGTTCTGTACGGAGATGAGCGCCAGCTCCTCTTCTTTGTACCCGTACACGCTCATGAACCGCGCCATCTCGATGGCGAAGATGTGGATGAGCGTGAGCTTCAGGGGCTGCTCCGTGGTGTGGTCGAAGATGGTGAGGAACGCGCCCGCGGGATGCGGGAAGCACGGGGACATCTTCTCCTCGGTCACCACGAGGCAGTTGCGGAACTTGCCGGAGGCCACGTGCATCCAGCCGTGGATGGGGCTCATTACGCCGGTGCCGCCGCCGACGTAGTGACGGAGATAGGGCTTGTTGGTTCCGCCGGCGCCGGCGATGAGGTTCTCACCGTTCATGTGGATGCCGTCGAACGCGTCGGGCGCGGTGCCCAGGCAGACCGCGTCGATCTGATCGATGGTCAGGCCGGCGTCGTCCAGGGCCTGCTGCACCGCGGCTGCGGCCAGCTCTCCCGGGGTCTCCTGTGCACGCCGGACGAAGCGGGTCATGCCCGCGCCTATGACTGCAACTCGATTGCTCATCAGTCTTCCTCCCCGTCGCCGTCGAGGATGACGACCGCGCAGCTGTCCGTGGGCAGCCCTCGCCAGCCGTGGACGAGCGCGGTCTCCGCGTCCTCCACCTGGTGGGCGCCGGCCTCGCCGCGGAGCTGCCTGACCGCGTCATAGAAGCGGGCGCCGCCGTTGGCCTCGAAGAGGTCGCCGCCGCCCTGGGACCCGCCGTCGGGGTTGACGAATGGGGTGAAGTCCTCGTCCAGGCTCAGCGCGTCCGTGTGCATGAGCTGCCGGTGCGCGTAGAGGTCGGACACGTAGGCCACGTCGAGCTCATCGGTGGGGACCTTGATGTGGGCCTCTTCGTAGGCCATCTTCCCGGCGATCGACGTCCCCTCGCTGGTGCCATGATCCCTGCGTTCAATAACAGAGTTCCCGGAGGCCCATCCGGTCCCGGCGATGTACACCGGATGACGGGAGCGCTCCTCCGCAAAGTTGCCGATGCCGAGGACCGCGACCATGGCCGCGTCCGCGTGCTTCGGGAACATCAGCTCCGTGAGCGGACTCGCCACGGTGCGCCCTCCGAGGATGTCGGCGGGGGTGTACCTGGCGCCGTACGGGGCCAGGGGATTGCCCAGGGCCGCGGTGCGGTTGCGCGCCGCCACGTCGGCGATGTCCTCCACATCCAGGCCCGTCCTGGCCATGTAGTGCTGCATCTCGAGGCCGGCGAGGAAATGCGGACTCACGCCGTAGCGGTTCCAGATGGGGTCGTACGCAAAGGTCAGCAGGTCGTCCTTGGTCAGCATGTTGCTGGCCTTGCAGTACGACTGGACCACCACGGTCTTGAATTGACCCGTCTGGAGCTGCATCACGGCAGAGCAGAGTCCGTGCAGGAAATCGCCTGGGATGGTGTACACCGGCTTGAGGACCATGCCGAGCTGGTCGGGGACGTACTCGTCCGCGATGGAGTAGCCAGACACAAGATCCTCTTCAACGGACACCGCCCCGTCCACCTCCTCGGGGGTGACCCCCGCGTCGTCGTATGCCGCAGCCGCCGCCCGGGCGATCATCTCCCTGTAGGACAGGCCCGTGGAGGTGGGAACAGACCCGTAGTAGCCCACGCCCATTACAACAACACTCATTGGACTCTCCTGATAAAAGGGTGCTCCGGAACGCCTGGAAAGAGCGCGTTCTGAAATCCCCTCGGTGTTATGATGGATGCACCGGCGGTGTCAAACGGAAAAAACTCGTGGTTGAAATTTATCGCCCCTCGTCTATATTCACGGTGTCTCGTGGATAAGTAATTGAGGGAGGAATCCATGTATCGCACCCTGTTGATCACGATCCTGGCAGCCCTGGCGTTGGCTTTCACCGGCTGCAGCAACAAGGACGCCGACAAGAAGACCGACGAAAAGAAGACGGAGAAGAAGGCCGAGAAGAAGGCTGAAGAGCCCAAGGCCGAGGAGCCCAAGAAGGAATCGGGGCCGGAGACCCCTCCCACAGAGCCCAAGGCCGAGGAGCCCAAGGCCGAGGAGCCCAAGGCCGAGGAGCCCAACGCCGAGCACCCCAAGGGGGAATCGACGAAGGAGACCCCTCCCACAGAGCCCAAGGCCCCTTCGCCAGACCCACGGCAGGCTACGGAGCCCAAGGCTGAGGAGCCCAAGGCTGAGGAGCCCAAGGCTGAGGAGCCCAAGGCCGCCGCGGGTGGAAAGCCCTCCATCGAGGACCGGCGGAAGCGGGTCCAGGAGATCTACCGTCTGGGCCGCTCCGAGAAACCGGAGGATCTGGAGAAGCTGAGGACCATCATCCTCGACGAGGGCCTGCCTGGCTACGAGCGGGCCACCGCTATCCGTGCCCTCGGGACGAAGCCCCGCGCGGAGATGATCGACACCCTGAAGACCCTCATGGAGTCCAAGGATCTGGCGATCTCCAGCGAGTCCGCGATCATGCTCTTCCAGTGGGGAGAGAAGGTCCTGGCGATGCCGAAGCTCCGTGAACTCCAGAAGATGGGGATAGCGCTCCGCCGCGCCTTCTTCAGGGGCCTCAAGGATGGGAACTACGAGTACGCACCCGAGGCCGAGAACTTCTTCAAGGCCGCCCTGGACGCGCCCCAGGCCCACGTCCGCCTCGATGCGGCCCTCGGGATGCTGCACCTCGGCAAGACCGAGCTGGCCCTGGACCACTTCAAGAAGGCTATGTCCACCGAGGAGAAGGCCTACGTACGGCTCACCGCTGTGAGCTACCTCGCCAGCGCGCGCAAGATCCCAGAGGTCCAGGCCCTCC
>CAZNWW010000425.1:0-4274 GCA_964576155.1 uncultured Myxococcales bacterium
CGGGTCTACCTCTGGAGCGTCCTGGAGTTCCAGTGGGGGGGCGTCGATATCGGCGGAAACTTGATGTGGGACGTCTGCGAGATCGCCTTTGTGACCGGAAAGGTCGAGGCCCTGACCGATCAGGCCGGCAACCCCAAGATGTCCTGGATAGATCCACCGCTGCCGCCGTAGCGCCCCTCCCTCAATGATCAGGTTACCCCCCGGTTACAGTCAATCGCCTTCTTCGAGTGTTAGCCTGGACGTGACCGTTGGAGGTGCGTAATGTCCAGACTCCAGATCCTCGTAATCCTGCTGTTCATCCATGTGGCCGGGTCCGCAGCCGCACAGATCGGCACCGGCCGGGGCGGGGACCCCTTGCTGTGGTATTCGCCCCGGGCGGCCAACGTCGTGATCCCCCAGGCCCGGGCCTACATGGTCGGGCACCAGATGGGGATCCGGGTGGAACGGGTGCGGGCTCGAGTGTCCATCGTCGAGCAGAGCGCGACGACGACCTTGGACGTGTACCTCCGGAACCCGGGGCCCGCGCAGCAGGAGGCTGAGCTGATCCTGCCGGTGCCCGAGGGGGCCGTGCTCTCGGGCTTCGACTTCGAGGGCAAGGCCGCGGAGCCTACGGCGAAGATCCTGCCCAAGGACGAGGCGTCGCGCATGTACCACGGTCTTGTTGCCCGGGTGCGGGATCCCGCGCTCCTCGAGTTCGCAGGATACAATCTGCTTCGAACCAGCGTCTTCCCGGTACCTCCCTACGGCACTCAGACCGTGCGCGTCGTCTACGAGATCCTCTGCCCGGCGGGCGGTGACCGGGTGGACTACCTCCTGCCCCGCAGCGAGGCTGTGGACCAGGCGATCCCCTGGGAGATCGAGATCTCGGTGACCACCAAGCGCCCCCTCTCCACGCTGTACTCACCCAGCCATGCGCTGGAGACCACCCGGGCCGGCGCGAAGCGGATCACCGCGACCCTCGAGCGTGGCCCCACCACGGTGCCGGGGCCTTTCCGGCTCTCGTACCTTGTGGAGCCCGCCGAGGGCATCGCCGCGTCCCTCTTCGCGTTCCCGGATCCGAAGATCGGTGGAGGATACTTCCTGCTTCTCGCAGGCCTCCCCGCGGATGCTACCAAGGATCGACCCCCGATCCCTCGTGAGGTCACCCTGGTCCTGGATCGATCCGGGAGCATGAACGGAGAGAAGCTCGACCAGGTGAAGGTCGCCGCCAGGGAGATCCTGAAGGGCCTGCGTCCGGGAGAGGCCTTCAACATCATCGTCTATCACCAGGCGGTGGATCTCTTCAGCGAGAAGCCGGTTCTGAAGAACGCGTCCACCATGAAGGCAGCGCTTCGATGGCTCGACGCAGTGGATTCGACAGGCGGCACGAACATCCACGATGCGCTGGTGGAGGCCCTGCGGCCTCGCCCGCTCCCGGGGCTCCTGCCGCTGGTGCTCTTCCTCACCGACGGCCTCCCCACGGTGGGGACCACATCGGAGGTGGCGATCCGGGACCTGGCTCTGAAGCACAACAAGGGGAACCGGCGGATCTTCACCTTCGGGGTCGGCGTCGACGTGAACACGCCCCTGCTCGAGAAGATCGCCAGCGAGACCCGGGCCGTGGCGACCTTCGTCCTGCCTGGGGAGCCCCTGGATGACAAGGTCACCAGGGTCTTCAAGCGCCTCTCCGGACCGATCCTCTCCGACCCCCGGCTGCGACTCGTTGACGGGAAGGGCGGGGCCGCGCCCGGGCGGGTGCGGGATCTCATCCCCGGGACGCCGCCGGACCTCTTCGAGGGGGATCAGCTCGTGGTGGCGGGGCGCTACGTGGGGGACGAGCCTCTGCGGTTCGAGCTGGCTGGTAACTACCTGGGCCGGCAGAAGACCTACCGATTCACCTTCGACCTGGACAAGGCCACCACCCGCAACGGCTTCGTGCGGCGCTCTGGGCGAGTCGTCAGATCGCCGTGCTCATCGATGTAATCCGCCAGGCGGGCGCGGACAGCCCGCTGGCCCCCGACCGTGCGCGTATCATGAACGACCCGAAGCTCAGGGAGATCGTGCAGGAGATCGTACGGCTCTCCACAGAGTTCGGGATCCTCACCGAGTACACCGCGTTCTTCGCGGTCGAGGGGAGCCCCCTGGACGACCCCGAGGAGAACGCTCGCCGTGCCCTGGAGAACTTCGTGGAGCGGGCGGTGAAGACGCGGTCCGGGCTGGGCTCTGTGAACCAGGACGTGAACCGCTACAACCAGGCGAATCAGCGGGTCCTGAACCCCCGAAACATCTATTTCGACAAAAAAATGAACCCTGTAGAATCATCGAGCGTACAGCAGTCCGGTGATCGGGCCTTCTGGCGGAAGGGTAACCGCTGGGTGGAGGGTCGGTTGATGAACAAGAAGAGGGGCAGGAAGCAGATGAATCCTTCCAAGGTGATCCGGTTCGGCAGCGAGGAATATGTAGACCTCGTGGACAGGCTGTCGAAAGAAAATCGGCAGGGATCGATCGCCATGGCGGGAGACATTCTAATGGAGTTGGACGGGGAGGAGGTCCTCATCGAGGGCCCCGCCACGTCGTACTGAATCAACACGGGAGGTGCGGAATGAAGCGGATGATGACGAGCATGGTGGTGGCGTTGGTGGTGCTGATGGGCACTGTGTCTGCAGCCGAGGCGGGGAAGACCAAGGACGGGCGGCCGGTGATCCAGCTGGCCCTGCTGCTGGACACGTCCAACAGCATGGACGGCTTGATCAACCAGGCCAAGACCGAGCTGTGGAAGATCGTGAACGAGTTCGCTACTGCGAAGAAGAAGGGCAAGACCCCCCACCTGGAGGTCGCACTCTATGAGTATGGCAAATCGAGCCTCCCGGCCAAGGAAGGCTACATCCGGATGATCGTCCCCCTGACCACGGACCTGGACAAGATCTCCGAGGAGCTCTTCGCGCTGAAGACCAACGGCGGCTCCGAGTACTGCGGGCAGGTCATCGACCAGGCCGCCACGGAGCTGGACTGGTCCAAGGACGGCGGGGACCTGAAGATCATGGTCATTGCGGGTAACGAGCCCTTCACCCAGGGACCGGTGGACTACAAGAAGGCCGCGAAGAAGGCCATCTCCAAGGGCATCATGATCAACACGATCTTCTGCGGGCCGCAGCAAACCGGCATCCAGGGCAAGTGGAAGGACGGCGCGGTCCTGGCCGACGGGCGCTACATGAACATCGATCAGAACAAGGCCGTGGTGCACATCGCTGCGCCCCAGGACAAGAAGATCGCCGAGCTCAACATGAAGCTCAACAAGACCTACGTGGCCTACGGGAAGAAGGGAAAGGTGGCCGTCGCACGTCAGGCCAAGGAAGACGCGAACGCCGCGACGGTCTCCGCCGAGGTCGCATCAGAGCGCGCGGTGACCAAATCCTCGGGCTTCTACAAGAACGCGGACTGGGACCTCGTGGACGCGGCCGGGGAAGGCGGCATGGACATCGGGTCTGTCGAGGAGGAGGCCCTCCCCGAGGAGATGCGTGGGATGGACGACAAAGAGAAGACGGAGTTCGTCGAGAAGAAGAAGAAGGAGCGCGATAAGATCCAGGCGGAGATCCAGAAGCTCAACAAGGATCGGAAGAATTACGTTGCAGCGGAGCGCAAGAAGGCGGAAAAATCCGGGAGCGAGAGCCTGGACTCTGCGCTGATCAAGGCGGTCCGGTCCCAGGCCGTCGAGGCCGACTTCGAGTTCGCGAAATAGGAAGCACCATGGCCAAGACCATCCTGGTAGTCGAAGACGATCCCTCGATCCGTCGAGGGATCGTCGACGCGTTGCGGTTCTCGGGCTACCAACCCCGGCAGGCTGCGGACGGACACGAGGGCCTCCGGGCTGCGATCCATGACAGCTACGACCTGCTCCTCCTGGACCTGATCCTCCCCGGCCCCGGCGGCCTGGACATTCTGGCAGCCCTGCGCACCGCCCGCCCCACGGTCCCGGTGATCATCCTCACCGCAAAGGGGGATGAGGCCGATCGGGTGGCGGGCCTCAAAGAGGGCGCCGACGACTATGTAGTGAAGCCCTTCAGCATCCGGGAGCTCCTGGCGCGCATTGACGCGGTCATGCGGCGGTCCCCCGGGCGCCCCCTGGATGTCCCCGAGATCTCGTTTCCGGGAGGCATAGCGGATCTGGAGCGGGGAGAGATCCGGCTGGAGACCGGCGTCACGCGGGAGCTCTCCGAGCGGGAGGGCGAGGTGCTCCGCTACCTCGCAGTACACCGTGGCAGGGTGATCTCTCGTGACGAACTCCTCTCTCGCAT
>CAZNWW010000426.1:0-4263 GCA_964576155.1 uncultured Myxococcales bacterium
CGTTCGGCGAGGGTCGTCTTCGGCACGGGGACAAGGGACGGGAATCAGGGAGACGGCGGCTCCGGGGGATCCGCGGGCAGCGGCGGACCCGCGGGGCCCTTCCTCTCCTTCTTGCCGTTGCCGTTGCCCTGACCGTCGCCCTCCTCGGGCGGGGCCGGAGGCTCGTCGTCGAAGAGGTCGAGATGGAAGAGGCAGAGCTCGTAGAGGCTGCCCTTGGAGTAGCCGCCCTCCTTTTCCATCTCACCGGCCTTCATCCCGGTCAGGAGCTCGATGCCCTGCTCGATGGCCTCGATGGGGTAGATGTGGAACTTGTCTGCCTCGACCGCTTCTATGACGTCGGTGGCCAGCATCAGGTTCTGGACGTTCTGGACGGGGATCATCACGCCCTGGCTACCGGTGAAGCCGCGCTCCTTGCAGAGCCGGAACCAGGCCTCGACCTTCTCGTTGACGCCGCCGATGGGCTGGATCTGGCCGAGCTGGTTCACGGAGCCTGTGATCGCCAGATCCTGGCGAAGAGGCACCCGTGACAAGGCCGACAGGGTGGCGTAGAGCTCTGCGCTGCTCGCCGAGTCCCCGTCGACCATGCCGTAGGACTGCTCGAAGACCAGGCTCACGGTCATGGACAGCGGGCGGGTCCGGGCGAAGCGGTCGCCCAGGAAGCCGCTGATGATGAGGACTCCCTTGGAGTGCAAGGGCCCCGAGAGACGTGCCTCCCGCTCGACGTTTATGACCCCGGAGCGGCCGGCGAAGACCGACGCGGTGATCCGGGCGGACTTCCCGAAGGAGTGGTCCCCCATCTGGTAGACAGCGAGGCCGTTGACCACGCCGGTGCGGGTCCCGTCGGTTTCTATGAGAATCATCTCGTCGCTATACTGCTCAGCGATCTTCTCCTGGAAGAGACCCCGGTGGTAATCCCGGGTCCTCGTCGCGAGATCCACGTGGGCGCGGCGGATCACCCGGGAGCGCTTCTTCGACGCGAAGTGGTCCGCCTCGATGAGGAGGTTGCAGACCTCGTTGAACCGGAGGGTGACGTGCTTCTGGGACTCCACCAACCGACCGCCGTACTCGACCACCGCGGCCGCACCCTCCTTGTCCAAGGGGCGCAGGGATTCCCGCTTGCAGGTGGTCGCGATGAACCGGGCGTACTCACCCATGGTCTTGACGGTGCGGCGGATCTCTGAGTCGAATTCCGCGACGACCTGGAAGAGCTTGCGGAAGTCCTCATCATAGCGATGCAGGACCTCGTACGCATAGTAGGGGCCGACCAGGATGACCTTCAGCTCGATGGGGATCGGCTCGGGCCGCAACCCCGACGTGGGCAGGAAGCCCATGGTCTCGCCGATGTCTTCGATGGTGATGGCCTTGTACCGCAGGATGCTCTTCAAGTTCTCCCAGACCAGGGGGTACATGAAGAGGTCATGGGCCTGGAGGATCAGGTAACCCCCGTTGGCCCGCAGCACGGAGCCGGCCTTGATCATCGTGAAGTCGGTGAAGTAGATCCCGTTCTCGACCCTCTTCTCGATACGCCCGAAGAGATTGTAGAACGTCGGTCGCTGCTCGGAGATCACCGGCGCGCCCTCGGTGTCGCTGTTGTCCACGACCACGTTGACCTTGAACTCGGACATCTCCGAGGGGTCCGGCACCTCCTGGTTCTCCTGGGGCAGGAAGAGCGCCAGGTTTTCCAGGACGAAGTTCGAGACCTCGCTGAACCAGGTCCGCAGCTTCGGCTGCTGGCCCAGGCGGGAGTAGCGTCGCTTGATCCGGTTGATCGGCGCGGAGATCACCGTGCGCCCGAGCTGCACCTGGATCTTCCGCACGGCCTTCTGCGTGCGAGCCTCCAGACGGCGGGCCTTCTGCAGGAACTCATTCACCGCGGGGTCCAGGCGCTTCCGCCGCCCCTCGATATCCCGGCGATCGGGGTCCGAGAGCCCCTCGTAGTCCTTGTTGGACAGGATCTTCTCCCCGAGCATGGGGATGGTGACGATTCCCGTCTTCGTGGACTTCACCACGAAGCCGTGATCCGATGCCTTCCTCGACAGCTCACTGAAGAGCTCGTGCTCCTTCTCTATGCTCTCGGAGACCACATCCTGGACCAACTCCTGGTGGGCCTTGGACTGGAAGGCCTTCGGGAGGTCCGACGTGAGGCCTTCGACCATCGCTGTCATGTCGGTCTTGAGCTGGCTCCCTTTCCCAGGCTTCAACCAGACCGCCTGCGGCGCCTCCTTGGAACGGAAGTTGTGGAGGTAGACCCAGTCGTCCGGGATTGAACGCTCCTTCGCCAGCTTGCCGAGCATGGACCTGGCGATGGTGGTCTTGCCCGTGCCCGACGCGCCGGCCACGTAGACGTTGTAGTTCCTCTTCTGGAGTGACAGGCCCAGATCCAGCGCATCCACTGCTCGGCGCTGCTCGATGACCCCTTCGAAGGGCTCTAGGTCCGCGGTGGTCTTGAACTTGAACGCCGCAGGATCGCAGGTCTTGCGCAGCTGGCGCGGCTTCAGCTCCCGGATTCGCTTCTTCGCCATGTTCGTGTCGTGCTCCTGTTCAGGATCAGAGGTCGACCTCCCGCAGGAACCTCGCTGCCTCCTCGGGGGCGGTCGGGTTGATGTAGAACCCGGTGCCCCACTCGAAGCCAGCAACGTTGGTGATGCGCGGGAGGATCTCGATATGCCAATGCCAGTCCAGGGCCAGGGTGCCCCAGTAGTTCGTTCGATGCACCCGACCCTCGGTGGCGGGGCAGGTATGGATCAGGAAGTTGTACCCCGGGTTCCCCAAGGCGGTGTTCATGCGACGAAGGACCTCCTTCAAGTGGAATGCGAGGCGCCCCAGCAGCCCGTCGTCGCTGCGCGCAAAGTCGGCGGAGTGCCGGCGTGGGTGGATGTGCATCTCGAAGGGGAACCGGGCAGCGTAGGGGCAGTGGGTGATGAAGTCATCGTCCACCTTGACCACCCGGCGGCCAGCCTCCAGCTCCTGGGCCACGATGTCGCAGAAGAGACAGCGCTCCTTGACCTGGTAATGCTCCTTGGCGGCCTCCAGCTCCATGGACACGGTCCGCGGAGTGATGGGCGTGGCCATGATCTGGGTGTGTGCGTGGGTGAGGGAAGCGCCCGCGCTGGCCCCCGCGTTCTTGAACACCATGACGTAGCGCAGCCGGGTGTCCTTGCTCAAGTCGATGATCCGATCCCGGTAGGCCTTGAGCACCAGGGCGATGTGGTCCACAGGCAGTTCGGCGAGACCCTTGTCGTGGTCCGGGGTCTCGATGATCACCTCATGGGCGCCGATGCCGTTCATTCGATCGAACTGGCCAACCGCCGCCCTGTCCAGGTCTCCCTCGATCCGGAGGGCAGGGAAGCGGTTCGCCACCACCCGCACCTTCCACTCCTGACCCCCGTCGCTGTAGCTCGTAATCGTCTGGGGGGTCAGGTGCTCCCGACCCCGGCAGAATGGGCAGCTCTTTCGGGTGACCTCGGGATCCGGTTCACCGTTGGCCTGGAAGTCCAGGGGGCGGCGCCCCCGCTCGGATGAGATGATCACCCAGCGCCGCTGTACGGGGTCGTGCCTAAGCTCCGACATTCGCTCCTCCGGTCCAGTCTGTACCCTCGGTCGGCGGGGGTCCGACGTCAGACATGCCAGTTCTCCAACTCCATCTCTTCGCCACGGACCTGAAAATCCAGGTTGTTTGCGAAGGGGAATCGCTCCAACTCCCTGCCGTCGCGCTCCACTCGGATGTAGAACTCGATGAAGGTCCCGGGGCTCAACCCGTTGTCATCTCTCGTCCGGTCACGCTGGAATACCTTCTGCGGGATCGAGATATCGATGAGATTGTCCGCGACCACCTCGATCTCGGCTTCCTCGCCGGTGCAGGCATCGCATGTCACCAGGATCTTGCCCTCCACGCCCCGCGCTATCCGGATGTCCCGGTGTACGGGCTCGTGAATGTGCACTTCGATGACGTGACCCTTCCTGAGCGCCTCGTCCAGGGACTCCGGGCCGTCCATGGACAGGTAGAGACGATGGTCGTCCCATCCGAAGCGCATGGACGTGATCAGGGGCTGCGCCTTGTGGATTGAGCCCTGCTCCAGGGTCACCATGCCCGCGCCCTGCCACTTGTAGTAGTTGTCAACCCGGCCGGTGAGGACCGGGGAGAGCCGGTGGGTCGGAAGCTGGACCGCGTTGGTCTCACTGGGGCGGCTCAAGGGTAAATCCAGATCCGGCGGCGACTCCAGGTCCATGGCTTGGTACAGGGCCTTCACGTGGTGCCGGAAG
>CAZNWW010000427.1:0-4261 GCA_964576155.1 uncultured Myxococcales bacterium
TCCCGGGCTGGGAGTCGCACTCTCCGTGCGGCGAGCAGACTGGGATGTCCCCCGGCCCACCAGCGGCCATCACGACCCGTCCGCCGCCAGGAGCCCTGAGGTTCATACCCCTATGGTAGAAAGATTTCTGCAGCCGGCGCGAAGTTCACCAGTCCGGAATCGGAGTCGACGGAGAAGCCACCGATGATCAGCACCGCGCCCTCGAGGAGACCCTCGTTGATCACGGTTGCGGTATGGCCGAAGCGACGCTGGCGCATATTTATCTCACCGGAGAAGGTCAGCGCGCCGGTGTTGGGATCCTCGAAGAACATGACGTTCTTGGAGGCGTGGCTCTCCGCGTCGAGACCGCCGGCGACCAGGACGCTGCCGTCGTCCAACACCGTAGAGGTGTGGAAGATGCGGAAGGTCTTCGAGTTGTCGCCGCCGAGGCCCGAGAGATCCACCTGGGCCACGGTGAGGGCGCCGCTCTGGAGGTCCACCCGCACCTGCTCCGGTGCAGGCCCATTGACCGGCGGATAGATCCGGAGGCGGAACCGGTCATCCAGGGGCTCGGGATCGCTCACTTCGGTGGTGCCCCCGAAAGAGAACATGTCCGGGACCACGCCGTCGTCGTTCTCGACGCTCACCATCTCAGACAAGAGGACGCCGATGAGGCCGGTCTTGGCCGGATCCACGAACACCAGGTCCTCGTTGGACACCGTCTCTGTGGAGGAGAAGACCTCGCCGGAGGCGCCGTCGGTGATCGCGCCGCCGAAGAGCATGTACTCCTGGCATCCGGGGCCATCGCCATCCAGGACCAGGCAGAGGTCCGCGTGTCCCACTCTGGGAGCTACAAGGGTCTCATCGGTGGGGCTCACAGCGCAGGTGGCGCCGGTCCCTCCGCCCAGGGTGCAGAGCAGGTACCGATCGAAGATCTCCACGGTGGTCATGTCCGGGTCGATCGCCAGGCCGCCGGTGATCAGGAGCTTGTTGGCGTCCCCGTGGATCATGTTACCCGCCTGGTGGAAGACCAGCCGCATATCCGTGGGGTTGTTGTCGATGGCCCCCTCGCCGGCGACGTCCACGAGGGTGACGTAGCGGGAGATGTTGGAGCAGTCGTCGTCGTTGCACTCGTCGGAGAGGCCGAAGGGGATGGTCACCGCCAACTCGTTCTCAGCGCCCACCAGGACCTCGAGGGCGGCCTTGGTGATGCCTCCCACCAGCGCAATCCTGTCCCCACCGAGGTGCACCGCCCGGTGCAGCGCTACGCGATTGCCCGCAAACTGCGCCAACTCGGGGGCCGGCTCGAAGAGACCCGAGTAGGGGTCGAAGATCTCCAGGAAGGGCCCGTCAGCGATGAACTCTCCCGTGGCCTTCCGATGGGTGAAGCCACCCGCTATGAGGATCTTGCCGCTGTCGAGGACCGTGGTCGAGTGGAAGGCACGGGGCGTGGCCGGGGAGAGAGGGTTGAGCCCGCGGATCAGGCAGCGACCGACCTCCTCGTCACAGATAGCGTTCATGTGGATCCGCGCGCAGTCCTCGTCGCTGTCACAGGCCTCGGACTTCGCGGCACCCTGGAGGTCGTTCCCCGCGACAGGGTACTCGTTGAATCTACCCACCTGGAGCAACATCACGAAGGTCGGCGGGGTCACGGTGCAAGTGCCCGTGGAGGCGGCCTTGCAGAGGGGCAGCTTCTTCGTCCCGTCCATCTCGTGTGCGCAGTCGCAGGTGGCCCTGGGGTGGACACCTGTGCAGTCCTCGTCCTCGGAGCAGACGACTTGGGATGCAGTCTCGTCGAGGTCTGTGGTCTTCTGGACGTCGATCCCGCCGCGGATGCCCAGCACCTCCGGCGTAGAGCATTGGCTGTCTGAGAAGCCCTCGTAGAAGACGAACCGATCCTCGCCTTCCTTGATGTTCTCGATGATGATCTCGGTGCCCTTCGCGGGGAAGCACCCGTAAGAGGCCATGGAGTCGAACAGGGTCTTGTCCTCGGCGTCGAGCGGCGTAACAGGGTAGACCCGGATCCGGAAGGACTTCACCCGGTTCATGTCCAGGGGGGCTTCGATGGAGGCCAGATCCAGGACCAGGGTGCCGCCGTCTTCTCCAGCTACGAAGGTTGCGGTTGGTGGGCCCTCGGCTGCGCAGGAGCAGAGCCCGAGGATCAGGATCGCGAGGATCGCGTTGCGAATCATGGGGGCTCCTTACTTGTAGAAGATCCCGTCGTACTGGGCCGACGAGGGGTCAATAGAGAACTTGGAGGTGCCCACGGAGTAGGAGTCGCTGCCCTGGGTCCCGAGCACCACCGCGGTGGTTGTGATTGCGGCGACGCCGACGCCGACGCTGGTCCAGAACCACCAGGTCTTGTAGAAAGGCTTCTTTCCACTCTTGTCGCCCTTCTTCCCTGCATCAGGATCGACGACCACGATGGGCTTCTTGGTCGGAATGGGCTTCAGGGTGGCCTTCCAGGTCTTGTTGCCCACCTCGGCGACCTGGATCTTCTCCTCGACCGTGAGGAAGCCGTCCCGCTCGATGCGGACGGTGTAGCGACCGGGCTTCAACTTCATGGTCAGGGGCGCCGGGCCGATCTCCTTGTTGTTGATGAAGTTGATCGAGTCTTTAACGTTGGACTCGATGGTGAAGGTGACTCGCTTCACCTTTACCGGCTCGACGGTCTTGACCGGCTCGGGCAGCTTGCCGAAGAGCTTCGTCCTGCCCGCCCCGGTGATCGCCACTGAGGCGGCCTTGGCGTTGCCCTTCTGCGAGTAACGGGTCAACTCCTTCACCCCAGGGACGTCCACGAGGATCATGGACACGGCGCCGCCCTCTGCCTGGGTATAGAGCACCTGCTGGACCTTGTAAGCGCCCCCGATGGCTGCGAGGCACTCAGCGTCCATGTCCAGGCACTCGTGGTCCACCATGGCCTCGAGCAGGTCGAGTTGGGGGGCCTCCACGATGCGGTATTTGTCGTACTTGTGGAGTTGCTTCTTCAGCGCAGCCCGGGCCTTGTCCTTCTCTGCGTCGGAGAGCATCTCTCCATCCACGTTGAGGAGGAGGAGGCTGGTCTTGTTCTGTGCTTGAAGAGTCCCTGTGCCGAGCAGGATCACGGCAGCGAGGACCATCCCAGTGACGGTCGCTAGTCTTCTCATGACTGACGTCCTCTCTTTGAAAATCAGAAGCCTACACACCAATTCGATCCGAGTGTATTGGCTACACCGCGCGGTGTCAACGCGCGCGTGAGCCGGTCATGGGACGGGGAAGAGGGCAACGGCCTTGTCCCCACGATCCATGCGAATCGCAGTGACGCCTCGGGCATAGCGGGAAGTAGCGCGGACCGACGATGCCTCGAAGACCAGGACCCGGCCGTTGCGAGTCATGACGCCCAGGTGGAGGGCTACCAAAGGCGCAGCGCCGGCCACCTCACCACGGGCGGCCACGACCCCCGAGGCACGGGACAGGGGAATGGGGAGCTCCTTGACTGAACCCCGGCGCACCCGGCCATCCCGGGTCAGCACCGCATACTCCCCATCGGGTGAAGTCTGGAAGAGCGCGGCGATCCCGTCCTTTGGGCCCTTGGGGCGTACCCGAAGGACGCCGCGGCTGTGCCGGGACGACTTGCGCAGTTCGCCCGGATCGACGCGAAGACCACTCCCGGCCTTGGTGAGCACCACGAGGTCTCCGCCGTCCGGGTCCACCCGACAGGCCGCGGCACACGCGTCCCCTTCTTCCAAGGCTGCGGCGCGTACGCCCTCGCTCAGGAAAGCGCGGAAGCTCCCAGCGGCGATCAGCTTGATCCGACCGAGGTCGGTCGCTATGGCCACGTGCTCATCCCCCGCCGGCTCCGGGAGGAGGGCCACGATGCGATCGCTTCGGTCCAGGGTGAGACGGAAGACATCTGCTGCATCCAGGGGTATCTGATCTGGACGCAGGCGGAACATGCGCCCCGACGCGGCCAGGAGGTAGAGATTCCGGCCACCCGGACTGCAGATTGCGACCTCGTAGCGCTTGCCCGCCAAGGACCGGCCCTTGCCACCACGCCCCACGGTCGGAACCGCGGCTGCCAGGACACGGATGGCGTCACGCTTCTCCCGAACCGCCTGGATCACGGGACGATCCGCCATCTGTGCGTCGAGCCACCCGAAGAAATCACTCACCCTCTCGAAGCGATGTCGGGCTGCCTCCATGAGGAGTGGATCCTGTGCCTCCCACTCCCGTCCGGTGCGGCTCTCGGTCCGACCCAGGAGGTGGATCGCCCGCTCCAGGAGGTCCCCGTCCTGGAGGCGCC
>CAZNWW010000428.1:0-4248 GCA_964576155.1 uncultured Myxococcales bacterium
CTACGCGCGAGAGGGTCAACGGGCCGAGGAATGCGAAGATGAGGCTCGCCACTGCGCCGTATACGAAGAAGCGCGACTGGAGGGAGAGGTGCTGGCGCGAGGATCGGGCCGGTGGGGCGGTCAGTCTGCCGTGGTCCACGGGGTGCCCTCCGGGATCATCCTGGCGAGGTCCGTTACGTCTTACAGCGCGGAATCCTACCCGATCCCCCCGACGTTGACAAACCGCGTCACCCTATGGTGGAATCCCTCCAACGTTGACGTTGAAGTACTCTTCGGAAGGGTGAACGACATGGCACGATGGCGGATCCTCCTTGTGGCGACGGCGCTCTCGGCCGTCGCTGCGGGCTGTGTAAGCAAGGCCGAGCCCATGAGCCCGTTCTACGGGTGCGTGGCGCTGTGTACGAACCAGTGCATGGTGGACGAGAACTGCAACATCGCCGCGGGGATGGACCAGTCCCAGATCGACGAGTGTGAGCGTTCCTGCGAGAAAGGCTGCCGCAAGAACGACTGCAAGGACGAGTGCAAGTCCAACTGTCCGGAGCCCACGCCGGAGGACACCGTCGTCGAGCCGGATACTGCGGACGACGCGGGGGCCGATGACGCCATCGGAGATGTCCCCGAGGGTCCCGCACCCGTCGGCGAGGCCTGCGAGGACGATGAGGGCTGCGCCGGTGAACTCCAGTGCTTCACCAAGGAATTCCTGGTCGAGACAGCAGGTGGCTTCGGGATGGAGTGGACCTACGACGTCCCCGGCGCGATGTGCTCCCTTCTCATGTGCCAGTTCAGCCCGGAGCTCTGCGGCGACGACGGATTCTGCTTCGACGTGGCGCCTCTCTTCGGCGAGGAGAGCATGGAGATCGGCCTCTGTCTCAAGAAATGTGTCGACTCCTTCGACTGCCGGTGGAAGGAGGGCTACCTCTGCTACTACACCGGCGTAGAGGGGGAGCGGGCCTGCCTCCCCACGGACCTGATCGCGGAGATCCCGTGTGGGGACGGGGTGTGCGGCGGAGAGAATGCGCCGACAGAGACCGCGGAAACCTGCCCGCGCGACTGCGAAGACTGAGGGGGAGACCATGCTGAAGACATCCTACATCGTCGCCCTCGTCGTCGCCCTGCTGGTCCTCGTCTTCGCTGCTCCCGCCGTAGGGGACGATGGCCCAGCGCTTCCCTTGCGCCCCCAGGTAGAGTTGGTGGCCCCTGCCACCCTGGAGGCCCCGCCGCCCTTCGGCGCGCAGGAGGGGGTGGATCTCCCCTTGCGGCCCAAGAAGGGGAAGAAGCACCCCCTTGGCTGGTGGGGGCGTTTCATCGACAAGGAGATCGACCTCATCGGACAGATGGACCTCTACGGGGTCACGTCCCAGCTCCCCCAGGGCTATGCGTACATCAAGTGGGACTGGGGCATGATCGAGGCCGGGAGCCGCTATAACAGCAGACGGAAGAAGGGCCCGGTCATGGAGCCCATCGAGTTCACCCAGGACATGGACGGGGACGGCATCGAGGAGAAGCTGATCTCCATCGACATGGGCCTCGAGGGCAAGGGCGGCGGCCACACCTTCCAGTTCTCCTACGGGATCATCGACCCCCTGGACTGGTACATCGAGGTCCCCTTCACCTACATGCGGGTGAGCTTCAAGCCCAAGACCCAGGTCATCGACGACGAGGGGAACCGCGTGGCCCCCTCCCTGGCCTCGGCGCTGGGGATCAGCGACCCCAAGCTCTTCAACGCGTACGACTTCAACAACGAGATCCTGCCCTTCCTGGGGCGCCCCTCACTTGACACCAGCTACGACGGGCGGTGGCTCCTCGGGGACATCAACACGGGCTTCTCGTGGAACATCTACCGGACGAAGCGTTTTTCTGTAGCGCTCACGCCCCGGGTCTATCTGCCCACGGGACACAAGCCGTCGGCCAACTCCAACATCCTCTGGGGCACTGGCCCCGAGATCGAGACGGGGATCGGCGGCTGGGCCGCGGGGTTCACCCAGGGATACGACCTGCGGATCTACAAGTACTCCTACTGGATCGACATCATCCTGAGCGCGGAGTTCGCCATCCACTACGCATTCCCGCAGCAGCGCCCGTACCCCACGAACTTCCCGGAGCCGAACGCATTGGCTGTCGCGCTGGACCCCACGGCCTTCCCGGATCTCTCGCATCTCAGCGGGAAGTTCCGATACACGCCGGGGTTCTCTGTGGACGCGAGCGTACAGCTCAGCGTCCAGGTGGCCATCCTGGGCCTCTCCGCGGGGATCGGGGTGATGCACTCCCAGGAGCCGGAGCTCGATGCTGACCGCGCGTTCATCCAGATGGCCAAGAGCCTGGAGCTCCTCGGCACCATGCAGCAGGAGCTCTTCCAGCTCGGAGCATCCCTCAATCTCCTGCCCCTCTACGTCCCGATGGAGCTGGGCTTCTCCTACAAGAAGAACATCTCCGGCTACAACGCCATCGTCTTCGATAATTTCTTCCAGTTCACCTTGAAGATGTACTTCCCCGTGTGGCGTGACTGGAACACCGATTCCTGATCCAGCGTTACTTTGCGTCCCAGCCTGATTTGAGGATCGCCAGGGCCTTGATCAGCTCGGCGTGGATGTGATCCGCCTCGGCCTTGGGCCAGCCGGGCTCGTCGGACTTGCGGACGAAGGTCGTCAGGTCCGAGCGGTTGTCGAACTTCGCGGCGGGCAGGAACCAGGTCTTTTCACCAAATCTCTTCTCACCGTCCTCGCCTTCGACAACGATCAGACGATCCACCTGGATGTGGTTCTCCTTCTTCGACGTAGCGAGGAGGTGATCCATGTCGTCTGTACCGTACTCGCCCAGCATCACCTCGAGGGGGACCATGTGGTGCAGGATCGAGCCCTGTGCGTCGGGCTTGCCCCGATCTCGATTCTTCCGGCGGGACTCCGCAGGGTCCACCCAGATGTAGATCACCACGGAGTTGTCCAGGATCTGGTCAGACAGCTTCGACAGAGCGTAGGCGTAGCCTCTGGGCGGGACGAGGGGTTTGCCCGCGCCGTGGGGGCCGCCACGGGCCGCCTCGATGAAGATCGTTTTCCCCGCGAGGTCCTGGCAGCATTGCCTGTTTTTTTCAGCAAGGAACTCTTGCGCTTCGGCCTCGAGGGTCGCGGCGATTTCGCAGCGATCCCGATAGGGGATCATGCCGAGGTCCTGGTCCAGGCCGACCTTCGAACGGGCCGCGTCGATGCGGTCCATGAGGAGCTGGGCAGCCTGGTCTGTCTCGACTACGTTGTTGGCCAAGAGGTCGTCGTAGTCCTCGTTGAGGAGCTCCATCAGGGTGCCCCATTCGTACTGGTCGACAAAGGGGCGGTCAGGGCCCTGGTAGAACAGGTACTCGTAGCCTCTGGCGTGGAGCTCGTCGTCCAACCGATGCATCGTGTGTACATAGGGGTAGTCGTCGAGCTGGAGGGTCGGGCCCACGGGGCTCTCCCCCTCCAGCCGACTCAGGAAGGTCTCGCTGTCCAGGTAGGTCCGGACCTCGGATTTTCCCGAGGCAGGGAGCGCGAAGAGCAGCACGGTGTGGAGCTTGTCAGTCATGGGGGCCTCCCGTTTTGTCTATCTCAGGTTCATGTCATACCACAGCAAAAGCACGATCACACTCCACAGCGGCTTGCGGTTGTCGCGGATGCCGTCGAGGTGGTCCCGGAAGAGCTGGCGGACGCCGGCGGGCTCCAGGCCCAGGGCGTGGAGGTGCTCGTCCGCGTGGAGGAGGTCCTCGGTCCACTGGCGCAGCTCCCCGCGGATCCACTTGGCGATGGGCACCCCGAAGCCCTTCTTGGGGCGGTCGAGGATGTGCTTCGGCAGGTCCTTATGGAAGGCGCGCCGCAGGAGGTATTTCATCTGCATGCCGCGGAGCTTGTACTTCGTGGGGAGGCTGGTGAGGAACTCCACCACCGGGGTGTCCAGGAACGGGGCCCGCACCTCCAGGGAGTGCATCATGGAGGCCCTGTCCACCTTGGTGAGGATGTCGTCACACATGTAGAGCTTGGAGTAGAGATAGGTCAGGAGATCGAACGGATCCCGCGGCGCACAGGCAGAGGCGTGACGGTCGATCACTGAAAAAACATCCTCGTCCGCGGCCTCGGCCAGCACGTCCCCGGAGAGGAGGGGGTGCTGCGCGGCCGGGGGCAGCGCGCCTATCCAGACGAAGTGGCGGTGCCAGGGGTGGTAGTCCATCCCCGCCACCATCTGCTTGGCCTTGTAGTCGAAGCTGATGTTGTCGTGGTTCACCGG
>CAZNWW010000429.1:0-4247 GCA_964576155.1 uncultured Myxococcales bacterium
GCCGCCGCCGCCGCCGCCGCCGCCCGCGATGACGATACGATTCGATACCGCGTCACCGTTACGGCGGATGTCCGATGCGCCGCCGCCGCCGCCACCGGTGTAGCAGGTGTTCGAGTAGCCCGTGCCCTGGCCGCCGCCACCGTATCCTCCGTTGCCGCCGGAGGAGCCGCTGCCCTGGGCGCCCTTGGCGCCGACGAACACGGATAGAACCTCGCCGGGGGTGACCGTGATGGTCGTCGTGACCTTCCCGCCTTTGCCCGGTGAGCCCTTCTGACCGTGGCCCCCCTCTGCGCCGTACGCGGTGACGGTGATCTCGGTGACGCATTCAGGGACCGCGAAGGTCTGCTTGCCGCCGGTGTAGCCGAAGGACTGGCTGCCGTTGAGCTGGCCACAGTTCGTACATTCGCCATCCACGCAGACGAGATCCTGGCCGCAGTCAGTTCCGTTCTGAACGGGGTCATTGGTGCAGCCGCCACCGGCTGTGCAGGAGTCCTCTGTGCAGGGATTGTCGTCGTTGCAGTTGGTCGGAGTACCCGGTTGACAGGCCCCCCCGCTGCAGGCGTCTCCGAGGGTGCAGGCGTCATTGTCATCGCAGACCGCATTATTTGAGACGAAAACACAGCCGGAGTCTGGTTCACAAGCGTCGTCGGTGCAGACGTTGACGTCGTTGCACGTGACCGGGGCGCCGGAGACGCAGACACCCTGGGCGCAGGCGTCGCCGTCAGTGCAGGCGTTGCCGTCGTCACAGGGTCCGGCGATGGGATCATTGATGCAGCCGCTAAACGGGTCGCAGGAGTCATCGGTGCAGGTCGACTGGTCGTCACAGTCCAGCGGCGTGCCGGCGATGCAGTCTCCGGCGCCACATTGGTCACCCGCTGTGCAGGCGTCGCCATCGTCGCACTGCAGGCTGTTGATGGTGCTCAGACAACCAGTGATCGGATCACAGGTGTCGTCGGTGCACGGGTTGTCGTCGTCACAGTCGAGCAGGGGCCCCGGAAGGCACCAACCGTTGCTGCACGCGTCCCCGACGGTGCAGTCCGTGCCGTCGCTGCAGGGCTCGTCGTTGGGGACGAAGCTGCACCCGGACTGTGCCGAGCAGGAGTCGTCGGTGCAGGGATTACCGTCGTCGCATGGCAGGGCGCCGCCCGCGATGCACACGCCCAGGTGGCAGTGGTCGCCTGTGGTGCAGAGGTCCTCGTCGTCGCAGGGCACGTCGTTGAGGGTATATGAACAGCCCATTGCGGGGTTGCAGGCATCGGTGGTGCAGAGGTTGCCGTCGTCGCAGGTCTCCAGCGACGTGTAGACGCAGACCCCGCCTTCGCAGATGTCGCCCAGGGTGCACGCGTTGCCGTCGTCGCAGCCGGCTTCCGCGGGGGCGTGGATGCAGCCAACTCCGGGAGTGCAAGAGTCTGCCGTACAGGGGTTGCCGTCGTCGCAGTCCACGGACTGGCCCGCCTTGCAGATTCCGCCGTCGCAGGAGTCTCCAGCGGAGCAGACGTCGCCGTCCTCGCAGGCCGTATCGTTGGGCGTGTGGACGCAGCCGTTCAGCGGCTCGCACATGTCGTCGGTGCAGGGATTGCCGTCGTTGCAGTTGACCGGGACGCCCCCCTGGCAGGCACCCTCGAGGCAGGTCTCGATTACTGTGCAGGGGTCGCCGTCGTCGCAGGGGTTTCCATCGGGGATGGGGTTGGTCACGCAGTCGCCCGAATCGGCACCGCAGGCGGCTGTGTTGCATTGGGCCGCCTCGCCTTGCAGCGGCGAACAGGCCACCACCGTGTCCTCGTCCAAGGTGCATTGGTAGGGCAGCGCGGCGGTGTCGCAGTAGAGGGTTCCGTTGCAGGCATCGCCGTCCTCGAAGGTCGCACAATCCGCGTCGATCTGGCAGTCGCAGTTCACAGGGAAGCCCGTGCACGTGCCCTGGTTGCATTCGTCTGCGACCGTGCATGTGTTGCCGTCGTCGCAGTCAGCGTCGTTGAACTCAAAGGAGCAGCCCCCCAACGTGTCGCAGGAGTCGTCAGTGCAAGGGTCGTTGTCATCGCAGTCGATGAGGCTGCCGACGCAGGTTCCTGCATCGCAATGGTCACCCATTGTGCAGGGGTCACCGTCCGCGCATTCGCCGGCGTCCAGGGCCTCGTGCTGGCAGCCCTCGTTGCCGGCGCAGACGTCTACGGTGCAGGGGTTGCCGTCGTCGCAGAGGTTGATGAGATCGCCGCCGTCCAGGGTGGGTTCGTCTACGTCGTCGTCACAGTCGTCATCGAGGCCGTTGCAGATCTCGGCGCCGGCCACCTCCGCGTCGCACGCTGCGAGCCCTTCCTCGGTGCAGATCCGCTTGCCTTCGCATTGGCCTACCTCCGAGGTGGTCATGCAAGGCGTCCAGAGCGCCAGGATCACCGACTTGGCGCTGCACGGGCAGACCCCAGCGTCTGCAACGCATTGGACCGTGCCGATGCCGTCGACGGTCTCCGTCTCGACGCAGGAGAACCCCCAGGGGCACTCGTCATCGGTGGCGCATCCGCCGCCGCAGAAGTTACCCTTCAGGCCGTAGGCTACGCACACGTCCTCCTGGCCGCCGGGAGATTTACAGTCGGCTGTGCTTGCGCAGGGCTTGCAGAGGTTCGACACGCCGGAGACGCAGGCGTAGGCCGGATCGGGGCCCGAGTTGCCCAGGAGCTTGCACGTCCAGCCCGGGGGACAGTCCTCCTGGCAGGCCTGGGTACACACGCCCTCGGCCATGTGCTCGACACACCAGCCGGAGAGACAGTCGCCGTTCTCATCGCAGGGATCCAGGAAGCAGCCTTCGCCCGGATCGCAAGGGGCGATGGTGTCCTCATGCCCATCGGGTATCACGATGTCCGGGATTGAGTCCGACGCCGTCAGGTCGGGCCAGATGAAATCGGGGTCGTCGCCGGTGTCCGTCGTCGTCGCGTCCCCAGAGACAATAGCGTCGCCCAAGATGTCGCCATCCGGCTTCACGGTGCCCGTGTCGTTGGTGCACGCTGTGAGGGTAAGAATGAGAAGCACGGCCGGGTATCGCATGGGTCGCTCCAGTCCGGTACGAACCCATCCATGTTACCCCTCACGCCGCGTCACAGCAACGTCGGACCGCGGCCTGTGGGAGGGGCTTTGTTCAGAAGATACACATAGCAGTGCGGGTGGAGGTATGGCACCACGGATTCCACCCGGACCCCAACGAGTTCGGCCATGGTGCGCCTGGATTGACGCAATTCCTGGCGTGTCCGGACACCGCCTGGGCGTAGGGTGTCCCCGCGCAGTTGGGGCAGACACCGAGGAGATGCTCACCCGAGGTGTTCGAGCTCGGGAGTCCGGTGATTCCTCCGGCGATGATGTCGTCGATGGATGCAGCGTGGGTGCCGGGATATGAGGACGAGCAGGCAGCGTGCATGATCGCGTCCTGCTGCGAATCAGACTGAGACTGGGCGGTCTGTGACCAGGTGGCGAAGCCCAGGAAGTTCCCTCCGGAGTCGAGGCAGCTCCCGCCCTGACAGACGCCCCCGGGGCAGGGGAGGGTGTTGTTGACGAAGACACAGCCGCTGACGAAGTTGCAGGAGTCGTCGGTACAGATATTTCCGTCTGTGCACTCCGCGTCCAGCGGTGAGTTCACGCAGTTCGTCTGAGGATCACAGTGGTCGAGGGTGCAGGCGATGTTGTCGTCGCAGTTAGCGTCTACCGGGTCGTTCAAGCAGCCTAGATCCGGGTTACAAATGTCCGCAGTGCAGTCCACGTCGTCGTCGCAATCCACGTCGACGGGGCTGTTCACGCAGCCGACGCCGGGCTCGCAGCTATCTGTGGTGCAGAGGACGCCGTCGTTGCAGTTGAGCTCCCCGGCGCCGGCCTGACACGAGCCCCCGGCGCAGGTGTCCCCGGCGGTACATGGATTTCCGTCATCACAGGGGTTGGTGTTGTCATTGGCCTGGCAGCCGAGGTCCACGTCGCAGTAGTCGTCGGTGCAGAGGTTCCCGTCATCGCAGTTTACTACCCCGCCGCCTACGCAGACGCCGTCCACGCAGGCGTCGGTGACGTTGCAGGCGTTGCCGTCGTCGCAGGGTGCAGTATTGAACGCGTTCACGCAACCGAGGTCGGCATCGCAGGAGTCGTCGGTGCAGAGATTTCCGTCGTCGCAGTCCGGCGCACCAGCACCTGCGCAAGCACCATTGGCGCAGACATCCGTGAGTGTGCAGGCGTCCCCGTCATCACAGGGAGCGGCGTTGAGAGTGTGTGTGCAGCCG
>CAZNWW010000430.1:0-2142 GCA_964576155.1 uncultured Myxococcales bacterium
TACTGGATCGTCCGCCGCCCCTTGCCCATCTCGGCCAGGCGATCGGTGATTGCGAACATGGCCTTGCGGTTGGCCAGCCCGTCGAAGTCACCGCTGTTCACCAGCTTGCCCTCGCCTGTCCAGGCCTCCTCCATGGTATCCCCGTCCAGGTCGGGCAGGTCTTTGGGCTGGATCACGACCTGCACCGGGATGTCGTACTTGCGCGCGAACTCGAAGTCCCGCTGATCGTGCCCCGGGACGGCCATCACTGCGCCGGATCCATACTCCATGAGGACGAAGTTGGCCGCGTAGATCGGGACCTCGGCCCCGGTGAGGGGGTGAATCGCATAAGCGCCCGTGAAGACGCCCTCCTTGTCCAACTCTCCGTCCGTCCTGCGAGCGGTCTTGAGGCGGGCGGTGCGCTCCACGAACTCCTGGACCGCAACCTCGTGGTCGGTGCCTCGGATCATCTCGCTCAGCCAGGGATGCTCGGCGGCGATGCTCATGAACGTTACACCGAAGAGGGTGTCCGGCCGGGTGGTGAAGATTCCTAAGGATCGCTTCGAGCCCTTGATGGGGAAATCAAGCCAGGAACCGTGGCTCTTCCCGATCCAGTTTCGCTGCTGTGTCAGGACCCCGTCGGGCCACCCGCCTTCCAGGCCCTTGAGGCCCTCGAGGAGTTCATCCGCGTAGGCGGTGATCTTGAAGAACCAGGCGGGCATCTCCTTCTGATGAACCTCGCTGCCGCAGCGCCAGCACACCCCGCCCTCGGCCTGTTCGTTGGCCAACACACCGTGCTCCTCGCACCAGTTGACCAGCGCTGTCTTGCGGTACGCCAGACCCCGACGCCAGGCCTGGATGAAGAACTTCTGCTCCCACTTGTAGTAGGCCGGATCGCAGGTCGCCAGCTCCCGATCCCAGTCATAGCCGAAGCCCAGGCGACGGATCTGCTTCTTCATGGTGGCGATGTTGGCCCACGTCCACTTCGCCGGAGGGACCTTCCGCTCCAGGGCTGCGGTCTCCGCGGGCATGCCCAGCGCATCCCATCCGAAGGGATGCAGCACGTTGTAGCCCTGCATGCGCTTGTAGCGGGCCACCGCGTCCCCGATGGTGTAGTTCCGGACATGGCCCATGTGGATCCGGCCGGAGGGGTACGGGAACATCACCAGGACGTAGTACTTCTCGCGATCCCCTGTCGGAACGGCGGCGAACGTACCCTCGTCGTCCCAGCGCGCCTGCCAGGAGGTCTCGATCTCCTCGAAAGGATAGCCCTTGATCGTTGTGTCAACCATGTATCACCTGAAGTTCCGGGGGGCAGGGTTGGGGTCAGGGGCTACGCCTCGGGCTTCTTGATGAGGGCCAGATCATCAATAAGGATGAGGCCCTCGTTGCCGTTGATCACCTTGTCGCCGTTCTTCAACAGCTCGGACTGGTTGATCCGGAAGCCGAGAGACTTGATCTCCGCAGGATCGATTACCTTCGGGTCCTTGATGAGGTGCATGATGTTCAACTCGTAGCGGCGCCACTCGTTCGCCGGCGCTTCGAGAGGCTTCGAGGCCTCCCAGGAGCCCTGGTGTGCGTCCGCGAACTCCGACCAGCCGACGATCTCAAAGATCGGCCAATGTGCCTGCCCGTCGCCGGACTTGAGCTTGAAGGTGATGTACTCGTAGTTCGAGGCGTCGAAGGGCTCCGCCAGGCAATCCTCGCCCATGGCGAAGTGGTCCGCGTAGCCGCAGTATGAGTTGAGCTGGGGCAGGTAGTACTCGAGGGCCATGACACCGGACTCACCGTCGGGGACGTCCACGAACTTGCAGATCCCGAACTCGTAACCCCAGGAGTTGAAGTGACCGCCGAGCCTGTTGGTGGTCATGCCCTCCACCAGGTCCGTCTCGATCTCCTCGATCTCCTTCTTTTTACCCTCGTCGTCCTCGACGATGCGCTTCACCGTCGTCTTGCACTCGATCTCCTTGGCCTCGAACGCCTCCTCCTCGAAGTCATTGATGAACTTCCACGCGCTCTTGTCCTCAAGATCCAGCACGATTCCCGCCAGCTTCGGATCCCCCGCCGTGGTGATGAAGAAGGTCTTGGAGATGCTCTTGCCGCGGCCGGTGAGGGTTACCGTGATCTTTTCGGTGCACTCCTCCGCGTCTAACTTGCCCAGGT
>CAZNWW010000430.1:2152-4223 GCA_964576155.1 uncultured Myxococcales bacterium
CGGCGAATGGTTCGTCCTTCTCCTTGAGGAGCTTTCCTCCACAGAGGTCCTTGGTAGACCAGGAGTACTGGTACTCGTCGCCGGTGTTGTTCACCAGGGAGAGGTCGGCCTTCTGGCCGCCCTTGATGTTCCCATCAGTGGGGTCGAGCATCACCCTCATCGCCGCGGGCCAATCGTCGCCCCCGCCGCCGACGCCGCCGGACTTCTTCTCGCCCCCACATCCCGCGACCAGCGCCGCGGTGAAAAGTATCACGATGAGATACCGTGTCATTCGGACCTCCGTTTGAAGCACCTGGGTGTCAATACCGGTGGGATAGTAGATGAAGTGCGTTGCTTAAGCAACGGGCACGGATGACGAGGGCGCTGCCCTCTAAGTCTCCTCGTTTCCGGCTTCCCAGGCCGCGGGATCCCTCAGATAGTCCTGCAACTCCGTCGCCAACTTCCCGGCGCTCAACCCGTCCATGATCCGATGGTCGAAGACCGCGGCGATGACGCACACCTTGCGAACCTCTACCTTCCCATCGACGACCCACGGGCGCTCCTGCAGCGCGCCGACGGAGATAACGATCGGGACCCGGCTCATGGGGACGAGGGGCGCCCAACCCTCCGGGATGCCGAGGGACCCGATGCTCGTGACCATGACGCTGCCGAACGCGTCCTTGGGCAGGCCCAGGGACTTGAGGTTCAGGTTGAGGGTGTATTGGAGGAAGGACAGGAAGCCAAGAATGAACCGGTACAGGAAAGCGGGGATCCGGTCCAGGAGGCCCCGTGACTGGCTCAGCTCGTCGCTGCCTTCACGCACCCTGGCGGCGCGCTTTTTGAGGTCTTCGGCGATCGCGGCGGCGTCCTTGGTGTCCGCGTTGCGGATGACCGCGCCGGAGAGATCGTTCTTCCCCGGGATCGACACCTGGCAGAAGACGTCGACGGTCTCCCTCTCGTAGACCCGGTTCCAGCGGATCATCGCGTTGTTGCCCGGGTGCCTGCGGAGCGACCCCGCCACGGCTCGCGCCACCAGGTGGGTTGGCGTGATCTTGATCCCGGCCGCGGCCCCCGCCTCTTCCGCGTAGGCCAGCGTCTTGGTCATGTCCAACTCCATGCGGCCATAGACCTGGGGGTCGGTTGGCGCGCGCCAGTTGGCCAATGACATCCGTCTCCACATGGATGGACGTTTAAACGGCTTCAACTCGACGTTCGACATGGGTGGACTCTCCTTTCAAGGGTTGTGACATCATCGCACGTCTCCACACCCTTGTCGAAACCCTTGCGCGCTTGAGAGGCCCAACCGTACACTATCGGCGAAGCGACCAAGTTCGACAAGGGAGCCACTTCATGATTCACGCATGTTTCCGCGCTTTTATCATCACTTCCATCATGTTCCTCTTTGCCTGTGGAGGCGACGGCTCCGGAAACCCTGGCGGTGGGGGGAATCCTGGTGACGACACCGTGGGTCCCGACGGCATGCTCGACGACGCGGCTGAGATCACCATCACCCTGGGGCCCGCCTACAGCGTGGAGACCGAGGTCGATGTACACGAGGCTCAGGTGGGCGGCGAGATCGTCGTGACCTGCACAATCTGGGACGAACAGGGCAACGTCCTGGACGAGGAGGCGGTCATCAACGTCACACCCGCAGACGTGGGCACCGTCGACGGCGACATCTTCTCCAGCGAAACAACCGGGATCTTCGACATCGCCTGCGCAGCGGCCAAGGGCGTGCCCAAGGACGATACCCCGGAGACCGTGCTCTTCCACACGGGCCCCATGGCCCACGTCTACACCGACCTGGCCGAGGCGTCCATCCCGGCGGGCACCTTTACAGAGGTGACATGCTCGGCCACCGACAAGTTCGGCAACCCCGTGGATGGCATCGACTTCGAGATCCAGCTCGTCGAGGAGCTGTACGTGAACGAGCAGGACCCCGGCGAGGTGGGCGGCGTGAAGGCCGGCATCTGGGACGTGACCTGCGCCCCCGCGGGCGAAGCCGAGGCCACCCTGCACCCTGCGGAACTTCAGATCACCGCGCTGGATCCCGTGGGCCTCATGCTCCTCCTTACGCCCTCCAAGCCGGCCT
>CAZNWW010000431.1:0-4216 GCA_964576155.1 uncultured Myxococcales bacterium
CCATCCTGGTAGAGGACCCATTCGTCACGGCCCTGGTAGGAGAACTTCTCTCGGTCCGGCATCGGGTGGGCGGCGTATATCAGGTTTGAGGCCTCATAGAAGACGTCACCAAGCAGGAGGAAGTTGGAACGCTGACGGGTTGTGTCTCGGAGGATCGTGGCCCGGCGCTCCTTCTCGAAAGAGATCACGTACTCATTGGTCTCCACCTCGCCGTTGCGTTCGGTCTTCTTTGTTTCGACCATCTTGCCTTCGGGGCCGATGACCCGCGTCGTGGTGTAGAGGAGGCTGCCGCTGGCGGACTTCCACTCGGAGATCCAGGTCCCCTGGAGCGCTGCCAGGATCTTGGCTCCCTCGCCTTCGGGCAGAGGTTTGGGCTCGTATGTCTTGACGTATCCCTTGATGTCGACGGGCCAGATCTTCTTCTCCAGATCTTCGTTGGTCTTGCACTCGTCGATCCCCGAGGTGGGGTTCGATGAGGCCAGCAGGCACTCGAGTTTCTCCACCGGCGCAAGGATGCAGTTCTTCAGGTAGTACTTGTGGCGTTTGGCGAAGTCCTCACCCAAGGAAGCAGCGTCGGGGACGCCCAACTTCTCCAGGGCCGGGAGGACTGCCTGGAAGGACTTTGTGACAATCTGGTCGCAGAGCGCAGCCTGGGGCGGTGCTGCAGGTTCAGGTGCGGGCTCGGCGAGATCGGTGTCGGCGGGAGCCACGGTCGGCGATGGTGGAGCATCCGGCTGGCTGGCTTTCCCATGCTCTTTCCCGTGCTCTTTCCCGTGCTCCTTCCCGTGCTCCTTCCCGTGCTCTTTCCCGTGCTCCTTTCCTTGAGCATGATCGTGACGGTGCTCGATCTTCTTCTTCCCCTTCTTCTTTTCGACCTCCTCGGTCGTCTTGTCGTCGGCCTTGTTTTCGGGCGATTTCTCCGACGCGCATCCCGCAGCGAGGGCGAGGCTTGCGGCGATTAATAGAAATGTGTGGCGCATAGATCTCATGGCTCCCCCCGAACGTTGATGGTGAAGGACTGATTACGGGACCGACTGTATCCGAAGTGGTCGCCGCCCCGCAACCGGTTCGAGCGGGTCATCCCATAGGTCCTGGCCGAACATGTATGATGGAGGGTCAAAGGAACGGATCTTTGTACCTCCTTGAAATTGGATCGGCGCCTTCCCGGGGTCTGCTACAGCCGCCGCCCCCCTACGGGCCGCCGTCGCTGGACGTCCTGGATGACTCCGTGTCGTTTGACGTCCAGGACGTGCCGCAGCCCCCGCCACCCTACGGCCCCCTGCCCGTGGACGCGGTCCAGGACACCCCACCATCGCCGGACTGAGAGCCCGTTACCTGCTGCTGCGCGCCGTTCGTGAATCCGGGGTCGGTACCTGTCAATTCAACGCGTCAGCTGTGACTCACACCGTGTGAAGGTGGAAGTCATCAACCGATGATCTTTCCTGCGGCGGTGTCTAGTTTGCGGATCGAGAACGAGTCTCCGTCGTTGAAGAGCGCGTAGACCCAGGCAGCGGTGCGGTCGCGGTTGGTGATGATGGAGATGCCGTCTACGGACGACTCCAGCTCGATTCGGTGGAGGGGCTTCAGATCTGTGGGATCGAAGATCCCGATGAAGAGGTGCGCCTTTATCTTGTAGGGGATCACGAGACGTTCGCCCTCGGAGGTGGTCACCAGGTACAGGCTCCCCTGGACCTCGCCCTTTTCCCGCAAGACAGCGTTGCCGTCCATGACCGAGTAATAGGTCGATCCGTCGGGCTCCATCGCGACGAAGGCCGGCGGTGAACGCACCACCTGGCCGGTGTATGGTTCGATGAACCGTGAGAAGAAGAAGAAGCGCCCGGAGGTCGGGCTCTCCTGGAGGAAGGTGATCCCCTCCAGGAACGCGCCCTCCACGTCGTCCGGGGGCACATGGAATCGTTCCGTGACACGGCCGCGGCCGTCCATGATTCCCCAGGTGAAGAAGCCCGGGCGCCGGAACCCGCGGGGGTCGAAGACGCGGTTCACCCGGTACATGCCGTCCCTCCACGGGATCCTGGCCAGGTGGTACAGGCCGTAGGAATGCTCGTTCTCGAAGAGGCTCCGACCGTCCTCCAGGGAGATGCCAGCGACCCGGGTGGGGCCGGCGCGGCCCTGGGGGGTCTCCAGGATCACCAGGCTCCGCTCGGGACCGTCCAGGGTGTAGTTCACCAGGAGTTTTTCCCGGGACTCCCTCAGGAATCGGCTGGGCTGGAGCACGTTGAGCATCTCCAGCTGGCCCCGGAAGTGGGTGAACAGGGCCAGGCTGTCGGCCCCTCGGTCGAAGCACGCGAAGAGATCCTCCCCGTCGGGCAAACGGGAGACCAGGAAGGATGCCCCCTCTCCCGATGGGATTGCCTCAGCGGGGAGTGGCACGGACCAGGCCAGTCGCAGCTCGTCCAGGTCCACCATGGACAGCCGTTCTCCCTGCTGAAGGAACGCTGCGTTCCGGGTCTTGCAGGGAATCACCCGGGCGTCCTTGGGGATCAGGTCGCTGATGCCTCCGTCCCGGGAGGAGAAGCGGTCCGAGGACGCGCCGAGCAACCCGGCCTCCGGCTTCTCCATGGGGAACGGGAACTTCGCCCCCAGGGCGGCGCGGGCAGCGTCGGCCCAGTCCCGGGTCTCCGGGACCTCGTCCGCCAGGGTCGGCTGGGCACGCAGGTGTCGCAGGAGACCGAAGTGGTCCTCCGCGTCCCGGAGGCGCCGGGTCGTGGCGAGGAGCGCGGCCCGGCCTTGTTCGTTGCGCAGGCGATCCTCGAGGGTCTCTATGGTCGCGTCGAGCCCGCCAAGGCCGGCTGTCTGAGCGCGGCGGTATCGCTCCAGGGCTCCGGCACGGTCTCCGGCCTCTGCCAGGGATGCGGCCTCATCGGCCAGGCGCTGCGCAGCTGCCAATGCCTGGGTTCGGGAGGCCGCTGCGATGGCTTCGCCTACGTCCCGGTAGACGGAGAATCCGTCCAGGGTATGCGCTGCGCGGTGGAGGCGCGCTGCCTCGTCCGACTCTCCGGTGCCGATCTTGTCCCGGGCCGTCCGCAGCGCTACGAGTGCGTCCGCCTGCGTGTCTCCGACAAAGCGCTCGGTCTCGGCGATGAAGCCCCGAAGGAGCGTGAAGAGGTCTCCGCCGGCGGTCGCCGCCGACTCCGGGAGGGGCGCGCCGTGGCGTGACGCCTCGGAGATGCCGCGGTACCAGATCTCTACTGCGCGGGTCTCCCGTCCCTCCGCCAGATGGCGGTCCCCCTTCGCCACCAGGGTGGCAGCGCGGGTCGCTGCGGCGCTCCGCTCCAGCGCATCGATGCGCTCGCGAGCGAGCTCGCATGAACCATCGATGGCCAGGGCCTCGCGATAGGTGGTCATGGCGGCAGCCTTGTCACCCGCCTCTTCGAGCCCCGAGGCACGGCTCAGGAGGGTCTCGAGGTCTCCGAGCTTCTGCGCGTCGTCGATCCGCCGCCGCAGACGCCCCACCTCGGGCGGGATCCACCTGAGACCGTCCAAGACCGCGAGGGCCTCCGCCGCCGCTGCGGCCTCTCCCGCGTCCAGGAGTCCGCCGGCTTTGGTCAGCACAGGCCCTGTTCGTTCGAGGACCGCGGCCTCGCTCTTTCGGCGCCGCTCCCCGGCCCGGGCCAGGGCCGGATCCAGGGCTTCGGCCTTCAGGAAGGCCGCCACCGCCTGGTCATGGGACTCCATCTCCTGCCGGATCGTCCCGATGCGCAGCCACATCGTCGCGTCTCCGATGCGGGGCGCCACCTCCTCGTACAGGGCGATGGCTTCGTCACGGCGGCCCAGGTGGTAGTAGGCCTGGGCCTGGAGATGTCGGGCCTCGGGCAGCTCGTCCCAGGCCTCGGTCTCCAGGATGCGGAGCGCGGGCTCGAACTGCGCGTACTCCTCCACCAGATACCGGGCCAGGGGCTCCACTGCTTCCCAGCGGCCGTCGCCCCGGACCGCGGCGAGCTTCATCAGCTCCCACGCGCGGTCGTAGTCGTACTCCTCCTCGAGGATGCGTCGGGCCTCGGCGACCAGGTCGTCGAGGTCCTTGCCGCCGTGTTCGGTTCGGATGTCCTCGGGGATGTCACCGATCCGTTCGTCGATGTCGGTAGCGCGCGCTCTCGCCATGCTTCACCTATGTCTGTCATCCCGAGCTTGTCGAGATGCCTGTCATCCCGAGCTTGTCGAGATGCCTGTCATCCCGAGCTTGTCGAGATGCCTG
>CAZNWW010000432.1:0-3993 GCA_964576155.1 uncultured Myxococcales bacterium
GAGATGCGAGAAGTACCGGACCGCGCTCCGGTCGCCGTGCATATAGCCAATGGAATAGAGGTGAATGAAAGAGGAAACCCCTGTCACCACCAGGACCATGACTGCAGAGAGCCGATCGAAATAGAACGCAACGTCGATGTTCACGATCCCGGTGTCCAGGAAGCGGTAGAGGACCCAGGCGTAGGTCACGCCCTCCCTGGGGTCCGTGCGCATCATCCACCAACACAGGGCGGTCAGGATGAAGGACGAGAACACCGCCATGGTAGCGATGACGCCGGCGACCTGCTCCGAGAGACGCCGTCCCAGGAGCCCGGTGATGAGCGCCCCTACAGCGGGGAGCATGACGATGAACGGCAGGAGCTCGTTTGGTGTCGGATGTGTCATGCCCTACCCCCTCAACTGCCGCATCTCGTCGACGTTGACGGTGCGGAGGTGTCGGTATACCGCCAGGAGGAGGGCCAGCCCGACGGCAGCCTCGGCCGCGGCCAACGCCATGACGAAGAAGGCCACCACCTGACCGGAGGCCACTGCGTGGTGCCGGGAGTAGGCGACCAGGGCGAGGTTGGCCGCGTTCAGCATCAGCTCCACCGACATCATCATGATGATAGCGTTGCGCCGCACCGCGACGCCCACGAGGCCGATGCCGAAGAGGACCATGGAGAGGGCCAGGTAGTGGGAGAGCGTTATCGCCGCCATCACTCCACCCCCCGTCCGAATCGGCGCCGTGCGATCACCACCGCCGCGATCACCGCGACGAGCAGGAGCACCGAGGTCATCTCAAAGGGAAGGAGGAATTGCTTGAAGAGCAGCTCCCCCACGGGCCCGATCGAGCCGAACTCGGTGGGGCCCTCGAAGGTCACCGGGGTCGCCGGACCGTATGCACTGGTCATGGCCACCTTCACGAGCTTGCCCACCAGCAGGAGCACAGCGAGCGCCGTGACGACCTTGACCCCCGTGATCCGTGCTTCACCCAGCTCGCTGCTCTTTAGATTGAGGAGCATGATCACGAAGATGAACAGCACCATGATGGCGCCCGCGTAGACCAGGATCTGCATGGCGGCCACGAAGGTGGCCGCGAGCATCACGAACAGGCCGGCGAGGAAGAACAGCGTGGACACCAGCGCAAGGGCTGCGTGGACCGGGTTCCGCCCGAAGGGGGGCAGGACCACCGCCGCGGCGCTTATCGTAGTGCCCGCTGCCAGGATCCAGAAGGTGATGGCTTCCAACAAGGCTGCCTCCTTCACTCGCCCGCATGGGGGCAACGCCCCATAGCGATGTGTTGGTCGAATTCATCCCGGAACTTGGTCACGATCGCCCTGATCGGCATCGCCGCAGCGTCCCCGAGCGCGCAGATGGTGTGCCCCTGGATCTGTTCGCAATGGGCCAGGAGCATGTCCGGGTAGTCGGCTCGCCCGTTCCCTGATTCGATCTGGTGGATGGTGCGGGCCATCCAGCCGCAGCCTTCCCTGCATGGGGTGCACTGTCCGCAGGACTCGTGCGCGTAGAACCGAGAGATGCGCAGCGCCACCTGCACCATGCACGTCGGCTCAGCGATGACGATCGCCCCGGCGGTCCCCATCATGGAGCCCACCTTGGATACCGAGTCGAAGGAGAGCGAAATGTCGATCTCGTCCGGGAGCAGGATCGGGCACGAGGAGCCGCCGGGGATCACCCCCTTCAGCGTGTGGTCGTCCAGGATTCCGCCGCAGTCTTCGTAGATCAACTCCTTGAGGTTCTTACCCATGGGGAACTCATAGAGTCCGGGCTTCTTCACGTGGCCGCTCACCCCGTAGATTTTCGGACCACCGTCCCGCTCGACACCGAGGCCCAGGAACTCGTCCGGGCCCAGGTCGAAGACGAGGGGGACCAGCGCGAGGGTTTCAACGTTGTTGATCACCGTTGGGCGGGCGAAGAGGCCCTTTACCGCGGGGAAGGGGGGCTTGAGCCTTGGCCGCCCCGGGCGGCCTTCTATGGATTCCAGCAGCGCGGACTCCTCGCCGCAGATGTAGGCCCCCGCGCCCGGGTGAACGTGGAGGTCGAAGTCGAAGTCCTTGCCCAGGATCCGTTTGCCGAGGTACCCCGCCATCCGGGCCGCGTCGATGGCCTTCTCGATGTCGTGGATGATCTGCTTGAACTCACCGCGGATATAGATGAAGCCGCGGTTCAGCTGCGCTGCCCGGGCGGCGATGAGACAACCCTCGATCAGCCTGAACGGGTCCTCAGAGAGGATGTGCCGGTCCTTGAAGGTCCCGGGCTCCCCCTCGTCCGCGTTCACCACCAGGTACCTATCGCCGCCGTCGGGTGCCGGGACGAAGCCCCACTTCACACCAGCGGGGAATCCAGCGCCGCCGCGACCTCGAATGGAGGCCTTCTTCACGGTCTCGATGATGTCCTCGGGTTTGAGAAGGAGGGCCTTGCGCAGGGCCTGGAAGCCCCCTGCTGCCCGATAGCCTGCGAGGGTCCGGAGATCCTTTCCGGGCTCGCTGAAGCGGAGGATGTGATTCGTGGTGCTCATTCCTCGCCGTCCTCCCGAAGTGTCTCTATCAACTGCTCCAGCTTTCCGGGGGTCATGTGCTCGTGGAAGTCCCCATTGACCTGGAGGGCCGGCCCGTTGCCGCAGGCGGCCAGGCACTCCACGGTGTCCAGGGTGAAGAGACCGTCTTCCGTCGTTTCCCCGGGCTGGATGCTCAGAAGCCGCGCAAGGGTCTCGAGGAGGCCGTCAGAGCCTCGGAGGTAGCACGAGACGTTGTGGCATACCTCGACGTGGTAGCGGCCGACAGGCTGCTTCCGGAGCATGGTGTAGAAGGTCGCCGTGTTCAGCACCTTGGTCACCGGCATATCGAGATGTCGGCCCACCAGTTCCATCACCTCGCCAGTCAGGGAGCCGAACTCATCCTGTGCGAGGTAGAGCACCGGGATCAAGGCCGCATCCCTGGCCGGGTAGCGGTTGAGGATGTCCCGGATCTGGTTCTGGGTCTCTGCGGAAAATTCCAGCGACATATCGATGGCTCCTGCGGCTCAGGGCTCCGCCCTATTGGAGATACGATTTGGATCGAAGGGAACCTAAAACAGGAGACCGTGGTATGTCAAGCGGAAGGCCCGTAGGGCCTGTTTAATTTGGAATCACCAAAATATGGGATTCCGTAGAAGTTTCACCATGTGAAGATCGATTGTCCGTCGCCAGTAGGGGTTGCCTCGTGGATGTGCCACAGTTTTTTCGTGCGCTTCCAGGTCTGGCGTTGCACCGACATGATCGTGGTGATCGAGTCACCAGAGGTCCACAGGAACGATACGAACACCTCCGCAGTCTCACCCTTCGGACCCATGCGGACCGCCTGAATCTCGACCTCGAGCACCCGCGCACGGGCTGCGCCCTCCTGGATGGCGTGGACAAATCCGTCCCGCGCCTCGGACGCTACGTATTCCAGGCCTCCCATCGGCGTGCCCCAGCGGAGCATCTCGTTGTACATGGTGGCTGACTGCCGGAGGGATGGGCCCGAGCTGCCGCCGCTGGTGCCGGTGCAGCCGGCGAGGAGCTGGCAGAGGACGGTGATGGTCAACAAGACACGGAGGACGGGGGACATGGGTGAGGCTACTTGGCCTTGCAGGCGTCCGGCCAGACGAAGCCCGGCATGGCCTTGTAGGCTGCGCCGGCCTGCTCCATCCCCTTCAGGGCCTGCAGGCATGCCTGGTCGGCACCAGCGCCCATGGCCTTGAACTGCTCAACCTGCTTGCAGCCATCCTTGGTCGCCTTGACCGCCGCGGCGGGGACGCCCTGAACCTTGCCGAGCGCGTCGGCATAGGCTATGCAGCAGGCGGCGTACTCGGCGCAGGCGTCACCACTTGCCTCTGCGGGCTTCTTCTCTCCCTCTGCCGGCTTCTTCTCTCCCTCTGCCGGCTTCTTCTCTCCCTCTGCGGGCTTCTTCTCTCCCTCTGTCGGCTTCTTCTCTCCCTCTGCCGGCTTCTTCTCTCCCTCTGCCGGCTTCTTCTCTC
>CAZNWW010000432.1:4093-4213 GCA_964576155.1 uncultured Myxococcales bacterium
CCTCTGCCGGCTTCTTGGCGCCGGTTGTGCCGGCCTTCCTGGCCTCAGCCTCGGCCTTGGCCTTTGCGGCCTTCTTGTCCTTCTCGGCCTTGATGCGGCGGGCTTTGTCGTAGCTGATGA
>CAZNWW010000433.1:0-4209 GCA_964576155.1 uncultured Myxococcales bacterium
AGGTCTTGGCCTCCAGGCGGGCGATGATCTCGTCGCCGTCGCCGGACCGTCTGCTCACCTCGACGACGCCCTCCTCGAGCAGATAGAAAGCGTCGCCGCTTTCCTCTTCCCGGATGATGACCTCTCCCGCGCGAAACCGGACCGCCTGCGAGATGCTGAGGATCTCCCGGACCTCGGCCTCGTCGAGACCCCAGAACAGCGGCATCTCCTGGTAGGACTCATCGACGAACGTGTTGCCTGTCGAACCGGCCATGCTTTCCCCCATTTTTTTTTGGGCCTAGATGCCCCGCATCACCGTAGCCTTACCCACGCGGCCGATGGCCACGATGAAGGCCGCGGTACGCATCGAGATATTTTTTGACCGAGCCAGGGTGTGGATGACGCCGAAGGACTTCCGGAGGACCGCGTCCAGCTCAGTGCGGCTCCGCTCCAGATCCCAGGTGAAGTACTGCATGTTCTGCACCCACTCGAAGTAGGAGCTGGTCACCCCGCCCGCGTTGGAGAGGATGTCCGGTACGCACAGGATCCCCCTCTGATCGAAGATCTCGTCCGCTACCGGCTGGGTCGGGCCGTTGGCGCCCTCGACGATGATGCGGGCTCGGATGTCGTTGGCGTTGTCTCGGGTGAAGACGCCGCCGAGTGCGGCGGGAAGCAGCACGTCTGTGTCAACAAGGAGCAATTCCTCGTTGGTGAGCGCGGTGGCGCCCGGGAAGTCGATCACGGTGCCGGTCCTGGCGACCTGTTCCCGCACCGCGGGAATGTCGAGCCCCTCGGGGTGGAAGATCCCGCCATTGACGTCGGACACAGCGAGGACCTTGCCCCCCGAGTCGTGGATGAACTGCGCCGCGTAGCTCCCCACGTTGCCGAATCCCTGGATCACGAACCGTGAGGTGTCCACCGTCCGGCCGAGGGTTTTCAGGGCCTCGTCGCAGATGACCCAGCAGCCCCGGCCGGTGGCCTCCACCCGGCCCTCCGCGCCGAAGAAGTCCAGGGGCTTGCCGGTCACGATGCCGGGGCTGAAGCCGTGGTACTTGGAGTACTGTGACATGATCCAGGCCATCTCACGCCCGCTGGTGTTGACGTCTGGTGCGGGGATATCCTGGGTCGGACCGATCACATCGTGGATCTGGTCGACGAACTTGCGGGTGATTCGCTCGAGCTCCCGTTCGCTCAACCCCCCGGGGTCGCAGTTGATCCCGCCCTTGCCGCCGCCGTAGGGGATATCGACCACAGCGGTCTTCCAGGTCATGAGCGAGGCCAGGGAGTTGGCGTGGTCCTCGTCCACCGTCGGGTGGTAGCGGAGGCCGCCCTTGAAGGGGCCGCGCGCGTTGTTGTGCTGGGTGCGGAACCCGACGAAGTTCCCGAGCTCGCCGCTGTCAAGCTCCACCGCCACCTCCACCTTGAGGATGCGCGCCGGCTGGATCAGCAGGGACTGCACGTGGTCTGTCAGGTCCATCAGGCGCATGGCCTTGCGCAGGTAGTGATTTGTGGCCTCGAAGGATTTCATGTTCCCCTCTCGTGGAAGCCGTGCCCATGTGGTTTCGATTCTGGAAGCAAGTCTATCAGACCGCAGTTGGAGGTCAAGGCGACTCGTAGAAGGCCGTCCGCTCACGGATGTTTGAATTGAATTCTGTTTTCGCAGCCTGAAGTCCTTCCAGCACCACCTGGTGGTTGGGTTCGATCCCTCGCCAATGGAAGGGATGACCGTCACCGGGGCCAGGCTTTATTACGCACCGCGGGATCATATCCTGGAGCGGGTTACGATCTCCACCATCCAGGCCGATTGGGGGGAGGGGGACTCCGCGGGCTTCTCGAGGGCCCCGAGGGGACCCCGATCGGGCCGACCCTCGGAGGGCTCTCCACGGACGGGGATGTCGGCGTGCCCGGCGCCGCGTTACCCGCATGGATATGTACAAGCCCGATGGGACCCTCATGGACGCGTTCGCTGCCTTCCCCGCCGTCTACGGCGAGACCTGGACCGCGGTGCTCGCGGACTTCGGGGAGCTGGCCCTGTTCCATGGCTGGATCGACGTGGGATACCAGGTCTACCTGAACAACGAGCCCGGTCCTGACCGGCCCACCCCCTGGACCCTCGACGAGCCCGCTTCCCTGTGGGACTTCCGAGCCCTGGACTACTACGCCTCCCTCTACCACGCAGCCGGCATCGGGGATGCGCTGCCCCTTCTGACGGGGGCGTGCCCTCTTCCGGAGGTCATTCGGGGAAGGGCTGCTCCCGAGGTGGGGGCTCAAGCCCTGCGCTTCCCTTGTTGCTGCTCCTGGCAGTCGCCCTGATCTCCCTCGAGCGCCCTGGCGGACGGAAACGTCTGCCAGGGGAATGAGGTGGCGAAGCGGGCCTCTACTGCTGCACATACAAATTGGGAGTACTTCCGCCCCCTGCCGTTGGCTATCCCCTCTACACTACCAGCCCATGAGCTTGCAGTCGTCGAACTCGATGCAGGGATCATCGAGCAGCTCGGTGCCGAGGGATTCGACGAACTTCACGAACATGTTCTGGTAGTAGGCGGTGTAGTTGTGGCAGATGAGGTTCTCCGTGGGATCGCACTCCGGATCCTCGTCGGGGTTGCAGCAGCCGGTGGGATCCGGGTGGCCGTTCTCCATCCCGATGTACTCGTGGTGGCCGTTGACGTTGGCGTAGCGGGCTGCGGCCCACCCATCCCCGACCTTCATGGGCGGGAACGCGCCGAACTCCGCGTCCGGATCCAGGAAATGGCCCACCGCGGGGGCCTGGCCCAGGATCCCGTTGTTGTCGTCGACGTCGTCGCAGTCCCAGAGGTCCTGCCAGGTCTCGCCGGAGCCCGGATCCGTGGTGTCCACCTTCCTCCGTTCGAGCATTCCATTCAGCCGCAGGTAGTCCGCGACGGGGTACCACTCTTCGATGGTTTGGCCCATGAGGCCGGCGGCCCTGGAGTAGGTGACCATTGCGCTCACCGGGACCGTGGTGTCGCCGAGGTCTGCGAGCTGGAGGATCCGCACGGGCGGGTGTCCGGGGAGGGGATCGAGGAAGAAATGCTCCACCCAGTTGGCCGGATCCGCGGCGTCGAAGACCATCTGCATCAGGCCGGCGAAGCGCCGGAAGTCCGGCGTGTTTCGCTGGTATCCCATGCCTTCGTATGGAGACACGATCGTCGCCGTCTCGACGGGGACGCCGTCCGGGGAGAGCACCGAGACCTCCAGGCTGTCGCCCAGATCCGTCGGGATCCCGAGGCTGAATTCGCCCTCGTCTCCCATGCTCGTCAACCCCTCGGTTCCCAGGGTCAGGTTACGGACCCGGAGCACCGCGCCGGACACCAACGGCAGGGAGGCGGGGCTCTCCTCGAGCCTCCAGGGTGCTTCTGTGGCGGCGTCCTCCCAGCTCTTCTTGCAGTCCTGGGTGAGGTAGCCGAATCCGTCCAGCACCTCGCCGGTTTCATCGTCGACTTCCCCCTGCGGGGCGATGTCGGTGTTCAAGTTGAGGAGCACCCGTCGCGTCCCGTCCGCGTACTCCACGGGGCAGCCGACCACCACCGGCCCCAGGGCCATGAGGAAGGTCGGCTCCAGGACCCAGTGGAGGGACGAGCGGGAGAAGATCTGGACAAAGCCTGCCCCCGACACGATGGGCGCAGCGACCTCGATTTGAGGGTCAGCGGCCGCGGTGATGGTGGCGATCATCCCGCCGATGGAGGTGCCGGTGATCGCAATCCATGCATCCGGTCCACCAACATCCAGGACACCGTCGGCGTTGAAGTCGCCTGCGAGGAGGTTCGCCTCCAGGGACCCCCAACAGGCCTCCTCCTTCTTGGTGTCGCCGAAGATCCCCAGGCACTCCTTCCATGGGTCTTTGACGGCTGGCGGGACCTTCCCCTGGTCGAGGGCGCGGATCACACGACGAAGTTGGAACGCGTCCACCACGGTCTCGATGATGTTGTCGCGCACCCTGAACGGATCACTGACGTAGAAGGCTTCGCCGGAGCCGATGAAGCCGTCATTATTCTCGTCCTCGGCCCGCCCCACCTCGGTGATCGCCTCGATGAGGCCGAACTCCATGATGACGGCGATCGCCTCTTCGCCGGGGAGCTCCTTGAGCTTCTCCGCCTCGTCCGGGGCGAGGAGGAGGTCGGCGAGGAGGCCCGACACTATAGGGATCAGGAACGCGTACTCCGGGTACTGGGCGATCACCTGATCCAGGGGCGGGACGAAAGGACCGTGCCC
>CAZNWW010000434.1:0-1505 GCA_964576155.1 uncultured Myxococcales bacterium
AAGGAAGGGATGCCGTTTTCAAGGGGAAAGCTGAAGAAATTAGCGGGTCAGCGCCCTTCCTCGAGGGTAGCGATGATGTCATTGGCCTGCCGGAGCCGCCGGAAGGCCTCCACCAGCATCGCGTAGGCGATGTTGGCGTTCCCCAGGAGCGCCGAGCGGAAGGCATCCTCGCCCAGAGCGAGGAACTTCGAGGTCTCGGTTGTGACCACGGTCGCAGATCGCTTGACGTCGTCGCCCATCAGCGCCATCTCGCCGAAGTAGTCCCCCGGGCTCAGGACGTCCACGGTCTGGGCGCCGGGCTCCAGGTAGTTCTTGACCACCTGCACCTCACCCTCGACCAAGCAATAGAGGCGGTCCGCAGAGTCCCCCTCCCGGACGACCACGTCGCCGACTTCCATGGCGACGACCTGGACCGCGGGCCTGAGGGCCTCGAGGTCGAAATCATCGAGGGGGGAGAAGATCGGGATCGCCCGCAAGTTCGACATGTTGAACAGCTCGCTGACCATCGAAGACCTCCGTGTCGGTTCATCAGATGGAGTCTAGCCCGGAAATCGACTCCGGGCAAGCTCAGGAATCGCCTTCATCCGGTGCGGGCAGGAGAGCCTTCTCGCTCGCCCCCGGGGTATCGATCTCGCGGACCTTGAAGCGCCCCACGAGGCTGGCAAGATCATGGGCGCGGCTTCGGATGCTGTTGCCCTCCTCCACCGATTGCTGGGATGCCTGGAGCGCCTCGTTCGCGATCCGCTGCACCTCACGCATCATCTGCACGATATCGTCTGAGGCCACGGCCTGCTCCTTGACGGCCTCTGCGGTTTCCTCCATCACCGACGAGATCTCTGAGAGGCGGTGGAGTGTGACGTTGACCAGGGAACCACCGTTGTCCACCTCGCTCCGGCCGACCTCCATCGCACGGACGGACTCCGAGGTCCAACGTTGGATCGCCCCGATGTTCTCGATGATCTCCTTGGAGTTCCGCTCCACCCGCCGGGCCTGCTGCTGCATCTCCTGGGCCACCACGGCGAAGCCCTGCCCGGCGGCCCCGGCCCGGGCTGCTTCGATGGACGCGTTCAGGGCGAGGACAGTGTTCTCCTCGGTGATGCGGTTGATCATCTCTGCGATCTTGCCGATGTTCTTGACGTTCTCCTCGAGTTTCCGGATACGTATCCAGGCGTCGTCCATGGCCTTGCGCAGGCGCTCCATCCCCTGGTCTGTACTCTCCACGGACGCCTTCCCTTCCGTGGCCATCCGGGCGCCGTCATTCGCCCGCTGCGAGATCTCCAGGACCGTCCGGCTCAGCTCGTTCACCTGGGAGGTGGAGTTCTCGATGCGGTAGACCTGGTCCTGGGCTCCATCGAGCATCCGGGTGCTCACGAGGGAGATCTCCTGCGCGGAGCTCCCCAGCCCGAGGCTCGAATCCCGAATGTGGAACACCATGCTGTTGAGGCCCTCGAGGAGGCCGTTCAGGGATCGACCAAGGTCCGCTATCTCGTCGCCGCCCCGCACGG
>CAZNWW010000434.1:1515-4209 GCA_964576155.1 uncultured Myxococcales bacterium
AGATCCGCCTCACCGGAGGCGAGGGCTCCGACCATCTCCCGGAACCGGTTGATGGGCCTCGTGATCGTGCCCGCCAGGAGGAAGGCCAGCACGATCGCTGCGGCGACACCGCCGAAGCCGACATAGAGCACGGGCAGGAGGTTGCTGTAGACCCGTTTCTCGTAGCTCGTGCGGACCCGGAAGATGGTAAGCTCCCCGATGACCCCCTGGCCGCCGGGGCCATACCCCTGGAGAACCCGGGGGTGGTAGTCGCGGGTGACCCCCCGGAGGTCGAAGATGCGGACCTCGGTGTCTCCCTCCATGGTGGTCCGGGCGGTGCCCTGGAACACCTTCGTGAGCTCACCGTAGTCGTCCTTGGGGAAGGTCGCCGTGCGTACCATGCTGTCTACCACGAACATCAGGTTGTGCTGTTTCTTCTTGTTGCTGTCCGACTGCTGCTTGTAATCCGCGAATACGTGTCGTGCAGGCGCGGCGAGGAACAGCCCCCCGATCAGCTCTCCCTGTTCGGTGATGGGGTTGGCCGCAAAGAGGTACAGTCCGCCGGGCTTCGCAGCGAGGAGACCTGTGGAGAACCGCGCCGCGCGCAGATCGTCGAAGGCCTTGGTCGAGAAGATCCCGTCCTCGATCTTACCTGCGCAGGTCAGGGGCTCTGCGAGGGGTCCAAGGAAACAGACTGCTTCGTACGGCATGGTCAGGGCAAGCTCGGACCGGGCCTGCTCCGCCAGCGCCGCCATGGCCTCCTTGTCGCCGGTGCGCAGCGCGGCCAACACGTCGGCGTCCCGTGCCAGGGTGCGGGCAGCAAACTCCACGGAGCCCCGCACGCTATCCTGGAATGCGAGGAAGCGGTTCATGTGCTTGGCGAGGTAGTCACCCCGGGCCGCAGCGTCGCGCATCTTTCCATGGAGGACCACGAGGGTCGACCCCACGGTGAGGAGCACCAAGGCCACGATTGCATACAGGATCCTGCTCTTCAGGTTCCATAAACGACTCATCCAGTCCTCCCTACCCGGCGATCAGGAGCATCACCGCATCCGTGTCCGACAGATCCACCAGGAGATGCTCAGGCTCCAAGGCCCGGAGATCCTCCTCCGGGGTCCACCCGGTGAGGACGGACAACACGTGCAGGCCTGCATCGTGTCCCGCCTGGATGTCCAGGGGGCTGTCGCCTACCACGAGGATCCGGTCCCCCGGGATATCCTCACCTCTAGTCTCACGTCCACGGGCCGCTGCCATTCGGGTCAGCTCGGCCCGGTCTTTGCTGTCGGAGCCGAACCCGCCGAAGGGCAGGAGCGCACCGATGCCCGCCGCGCCGATCTTCAGGTACGCCCCGCGGAGGAGGTTTCCGGTGGCCATGCCCACCGTGATCCCGGCCTCGATGAGCCGCTCCAGGAGCGCGCGGATGCCGGGCATCATCCGCACCTGAATCCCTGGCCGGCCCAGCTCGATCTCGAGCAGGGCCAGGTACCGGTCACAGGCGGCCTCGACTTCCTCGTCAGAGGGCGTTCGTTTGAGGTGCATGGCGAATGCATCGGCGACGATCCCCAGGTCCGTGCAGCCAATGAAGTCGTAACCGGCGAACGCGTCGGGGATGTCGTGGAGCTCCTGGAAGGTACGCCGCAGGGACCGCTTGCCGGCACCGCTCGAATCGAGGAGGGTGCCATCCACATCGAAGAGGACGATGGGGTAGTTCATGATCCTACCGAGGCGCGTAGATCTTGATGATCGCAGCCGCGGCCGCGACGCGCACGGTGTCCTCCGTCTCCAGGAGGAGGTCCTTGAGCTTGTCCAGGTGTTCACCCTCGGGCTTGACCAGGTTCGACGCGTGCTGGATGGATCGGACGCGGAGGTCCATGTTTTCGTCCTTGTAGAAGGTCTCCAGGACCGGCAGCGCCGCCTCTCCCTTGAGCTCCACCAGGCGATCGAGGATGTAGGTCTTCAGGTCGCCGTGCTTGGTAGCGAAGAGCGCCTGCTCCAGGACCTCGAGCTCCTTCGCCGGAGCCATGTAGCGGAAAGCCATGACCGCGTCCCTGCGGGCAACCGGATGGATGCACACGAGGGCCGTCTTCAGGTGAGGCAGGAACTTCTCGCCGAGCTCCTTGGCCATCTCCTCCATGAAGCCCGGTGGGAGCCAGCCCAGGGCCCGCTTGAACGCGGGCCGGGCCTCCCCCGCAGAGATGCGCAGCATGGCCTTGAGCGCCATGGTCCGGTCTTCTTTGGAGTAGCTGTTGCTCATCACGTTCTGGAGCGTGAGCAGCGCGTCCCGGTGGTTGATCCCGGCCAGCGCGGCCACGGCCACGGACTTCACCGTGGGATCCGTGACGAGGAACGACACCACCCGGATCACGGAGCGATCGCCGATATTCCCGAGGGATTCGACGATCATCTTTCGCACCGCGGGATCGTACTCGTTCATGAGGGCGCTCTCGAGGGGCCCCACGGACTCGGCCTGGCGCAACTCACCGATGGCCTCGATTGCCCGGATCCGCACCATCTGGTTTCCGTCTGCGAGGAGCTCGTGGAGCTTGGGCAGCGCACGGTTTCCGCGCACGCGGCCGAGAAAGAACACGGCGGTGGCGCGGATGTCGGTGTTGGTGCTGTCGATCTGCTTGTAGATGCGGTCGTAGATCTCCTCGACGCCTGCGGTGGTCAGCAGGTCGTACGCGGCGTAGAGGGTCTGTGGGTTCGGGTCCCCGT
>CAZNWW010000435.1:0-4203 GCA_964576155.1 uncultured Myxococcales bacterium
GAACCCCTATGAAGAGAAGCTTCTTGGGAAATGGGAAGTTGATAACGAGGCGGATCTCTTTGTCTTCGAGAGCCGCAACATCTGCTTCCGAATGGACGAGGACGGCATCAAGACCTCGGAGAACGGCCGGTGGAGCGCTACCTCCACGAAGCTGTCCACGGAAGTGAAGTACAACGGAAACAAGTATCGCACCGTCTTTCGGTACGAGGAGGTCGACAAGGACACCTTCAAGCTCGTCATCGTCACGGCCTACACCAACGGCGAGAAGCAGGAAGTGAAGAAGAAAGAAGTCATCGCCCGTCGATGGAAAGAAGACCTCTAGTCCCCGGAGCCTCACAACTCATGTCTGTCAGAAACCTCCTCCTCGTCGCCCTCTTCGCCACCGGGCTCTCCGGATGTCCCAGATCACAGCCGATTACGGTCGAGTTTCCAGCCAACGCAGATTGGGAATTCGAGTATTTTGATGCCTCCGGAGAGCAGCTGGGATTCGGAAGAGCGGTGGTGGGTGTTGACGCTGACGGCCATGGGTTTACCATGAACATCACTGAAAACGCGTTCGGAGATCGGGCAGTGATTCACGGCATGATCCACGACGAGGCAACCGAGGCCGGGATTCCGTTCACCGCCCGGGGAAACTGGTTCATGGGTGAGCCCTATCGATTCAGCGGAAACATGCGGACCGACCTCACCGGCATGAACGGCTGTGCGCTGGCCTACCCCGAGGACATGGACGTAGAGCGACTTACCATAGACCTGACCATTGACCCGACACATTGCCGGGCGACGCCTCCCGAGGGCGGGTCGGACGTTATCGTCGAGGAGCTGTTCTTCTGGCGGGTGCGAGCGCCCGCCGAAAAACCGGACGGTCACCCCACAGGGAAGAGAACCAACCACGAGGTATCGATATGAAGATCATGGACTTGATACGAGTCGCGTATCGCGCCCCCTTGGCTTTTCTTCTTACCGAAGCGGTGCACACCGCCATCGTCCTGCGTATGTGGTTCGGCCCCAGGAAGTGGCGTACACGTCGCCCGGCCGACATCATCGGTTTTTGGGGCAGATGGTTGGCCAGGATCATGGGGGTCAGGATCATCAAGCGCAATGAGCGTACGGGCCCCGTGGGCGATATCTTCATCGCCAACCACATGGGATTCCTCGATGTTCCTGTGTTGGCCAGCCAGTTTCCATCGGTGTTCATCATCAAGATGGAGATGCGTAAGGTTTTCCACTTCGGACGGGCATTGGAGACCCAGGGGCATGTGTTCGTCGAGCGCGGCAGCGAGGCGTCGCGACAGTCTGCCCGGGATGGGGTGAGGCGGGTCTTGGAGAACGACGATCGCATAATTGTCTTTCCCGAGGGCCGAGCCGGTCCGACAGCCGAGCGCAGGCCGTTCAAGCCGTTCTGCTTCATTGAAGCCCAGCGACAGAACAAGACCGTGGAGCTATGCGTCATCGACTACCTGCCGGATCGCGAGATGTTGAAATGGGACACGAATCGAAAGATGCTCCCTCAGCTGGTGGACCTGTTCGGCCGCCGCCGCACCTATGTCTCGGTGGAGTTCTTCCCCGCGGAGGTGCCCGAGGATCCGAAGGCCCTGGCCGAGAAGTACCATGACATCGCAGAAGAGCGGCTGAGAGCGTACGAAGAGGAGAACCGCAAGGGAGAGGGGCCGGCCTGTCGTTGATGCAGGCACCGATCACACCCGCCGCCGTACGCGGCATCCTGTTCGACCTCGATGGCACGTTGTACCAACCGCCGGTCCTCTTCAAGACGCGGCTCACCTTGACCATGCCCGGAGGGATTACGTACCTGCGCCGGCTCAAGGCCGCTCGGGAGAGGGTGTCCGGTACGGTCTATGCCAGCCAGGAGCTTCTTCTGGACGCGTTCTATTCGCAACTGGCGGATCTATCCGGCAATAAAAAAGAACAGGCCCGGGACTGGTATCAGCGACGCTTCCTGCCGGGACTCATCACCTTCATGCGTCGTCGCTGTTACGCCCGGCCCGGGCTGCTTCCCTTGCTCGCGGATCTGCGCCGCCGCGGGATCAAGCTGGCGGTGGTCTCTGATATCGGCGTGGTACCCGAACGACTGGCCGCCCTCGACATCCCTCCGGAGGCCTTCGACCTGGCAGCGTCTACAGAAGAGAGCGGGGCGCTGAAGCCGTCTCCCAAGGGGTTCGAGGACGCTGTCCGTGCCCTGGGCCTCGAGGTCGACGAGGTGCTCATCGTGGGCGATCGGGACGACAGGGACGGGGCAGCGGCCCGAGGGGCGGGGATCCCGTTCCTTCACCTGTTGTCCGGGTCACGCGCTGATCAGCCGGATGCGATGCCCTGGCCGGAGGCCAGGGCATCGCTCGGGTCCCTGCGGCCGGATTGAGTTCTTTACAGAGGTATGGAGCCGTGCTTTCGCGGGCGAGGCAGCCCCTCCTGCTTGCCCCGCAGCAGGTCGAGATACCGAATCAGGGTCTGGCGGGTCTGGGCCGGCTCGATGACTGCGTCGACGCGGTTCTGCGAGGCGGCGAGGTAGGGGTTCAGGTGTTCTTCCCTGTACTCGTCGGTCAGCTGCCGGCGCAGTTCCGGGTCATTGCCGGCTTCCTTGAGCTGTCGGGCATTGGCGATGGAGACCGCACCCTCGGCACCCATGACCGCGATCTCGGCGGTAGGCCAGGCGAGGACGCAGTCATACCCCATGTCCTTTGACACCAACGCAATATAGGCCCCCCCGAAGGCCTTGCGCATCACCAGCGAGATCTTGGGCACCGTGGCCTGGGAGTATGCGTAGAGGACCTTTGCGCCGTGGCGGATGATGCCGGCGTGCTCGAGCTTGACCCCGGGCAGGAAGCCGGTGACGTCGACGAAGTTGACCAGCGGGATGCCGAAGGCATCGCAGAAGTTGACGAAGCGGGCCACCTTGTCCGAGGCGTTGATATCGAGACAGCCGGCCAGCACCATGGGCTGGTTGGCGACGACGCCGACGCTCTCGCCGGCCAGTCGGCCGAGGCCGACGACGACGTTGCGGGCGAAGCCTTCGTGAACTTCCAGGAAGGAGTCCCGGTCGAGCACCTCGGCGAGGACCTTCTTCACGTCGTAGGAGCGGGTGGGCTGGTCGGGCACCAGGGTCTCCAGCGCGTCGTTCTCACGGGTGGGCGAATCGTCGGTCTCGACCCGCGGCGGGGCCTCGTCGTTGTTGGCCGGGAGAAAGGTGAGGAGCTGTCGGATACGTGTGATGGCCGCTGCATCATCGGTCTCCATGAAGTGGGCCACACCGGATCTGGCAGCGTGGACCCGCGCTCCGCCCAGGGAGGCGGCGTCGGTCTCCTCGCCGGTGACGCTGCGAATGACGTTGGGCCCGGTGATGAACATCGAAGATGTCTCTTCGGTCATGAGGACGAAGTCGGTGAGCGCAGGCGAGTACACTGCGATGCCGGCGCAGGGCCCGAGGATGGCGGAGATCTGGGGGACGACACCGCTCGCCATGGTGTTCAGCCGAAAGATCTCGCCGCCGCCGTCGAGGCCCGCGATGCCTTCCTGGATGCGGGCGCCGCCGGAGTCGAGCAGGCCGACCACGGGGCTCCCCGTCTTCAAGGCGAGGTCGATGGTGCGGGCGATCTTGCGGGCGTGGACTTCACCGATGGAAGCCCCTTTGTAGGAGAAATCCTGGGCGTAGACGAAGAGGCGCCGTCCCTGGACGGTGCCGACGCCGGTGATCACGCCGTCCCGGTCCCGAGGATCGGGCATGGCCGGCGAGCGCGCGAGCGCGCCGAACTCCTCGAAGGAGTCGGCATCGAGGAGGAGCGCCAACCGCTCCTCGGCGGTGAGCCTGCCGCGGGCGTGCTGCAGCGCGGCATCCTCTGGCGTTGACAGCGCTCCGCGCCGTTCCCTCAGGGCTATTATCTTTTCATGTAACGACATGGTCTCTCCTGCGATCACCGACCGGAGACACCTACCATTGAGAGAGGGCCGAGGGCCAGAAAAAAATCTCATTTTTGGCTCCGCCCGTGTATCGATCTACGATAGATACCTGGAGGTGCATCCGTGCGCGCGAGCAGTGTCACGATTCTGATGACCGCCCTGCTCCTCGCCGCTTGCGGCGATGAACCCTCCTCGACCTGGAGCGGGTGGCTTCCAGAGCCCCCCCGGGCTGTAGTCTCCCTCGGAGACCTCCCTCCCCCCTCGTTGGGGGAGGTGCCTGCGAAGCAGGCG
>CAZNWW010000436.1:0-4196 GCA_964576155.1 uncultured Myxococcales bacterium
CCGCGGACTGCGGAGAATGCTCCGCCGAATGCGAGGACGGGGTGTGCGGTGGTGAGAGCCGGGTAGAGGTATTCCCTACTCCCCGCAGGTCGGGTCATCGGCCCACATCGCTACACCGTCCTCCTTGTCCGGATGCGCAGCGCCGAACTCGTACCGGTTCTCGGCCTCCTCGCAGCCGGCCCATTTCTCCACCGTGTCCCAGTCGCCCCTGGTGTATTTGTACCAGAACCACTCACCGCGAGGGACAGAGACGATGGCCTCGGCGGTGCCGGGCTCAGCGCCGGGCTGCAAGGGGAGCTGGGCCCAGTCGTTGAAGGTGCCTGCGACGTGGACCTCGTCTGCCGGGGTCCCCGGCGGGAGCTTGACGACGAAGCGTTTTTCGACCATCGGCGCTGCTGCCGTGGCGGGGTCGTAGACCATCTCGAGGTTGAAGTCATCCTGATCCGGGAAGGCGACGATTAGAGAGAGGTCCCGCTCATCCCAACCCCAACCGGACGCCGGGGGTGCGAGGGGATCGGGGGTGCCCATGTCCGTGAGGGGTGATCCGTTCAAGGTCACCGATGTGGGTTGGTGGTCGACACGACGGACCCTGACGACCAGCGTCCTGGGCGATGGGGTGAACGATCCCAGCCGTGGAGACGCGGTGAGCGTGGCGCCGGTGTTCGTACGCAGGGTGGTGTAGGTGACCTCCGAGTACGCGCCGGATTCGAAGTCCATGGAGTCGCCGTCGTCCTCGTAGAGGGTGAAGCCGGTGAGCTCCGGGCCGGGGTAGACGTCCAGGCGCAGGGGCGAGAGCGGCGCCTGGTCCGACCACATCATCAACGGCCCGTGGGGGATGACAGCGCCCTCACGGACGTACAACGGTAGCGCGCCGAGGGTCACCGCGGGCACTGTGGTCCCGGGGCCGTCCAGGATCCGCCCTGAGTGGTACTCGTACCAGGTCCCCGGGGGCAGGTGGACGTTGCGCTCCGTCGCATCCAGCGTGAGCACCGGCGCAGCGAGGAGCCAGGGGCCTACCATGGCCTGGTCCCCGAGGTTCAGGGCGGCGGGGTCGTCCTGGAAATGCCAGAGCAGGGGCCGAAGGATCGGCGCGCCGCTGATGCTCGCCTCCCGGAAGAGGCTGTAGTAGTAGGGCAGGAGCCGGTAACGGGCCGAGATCATATTGCGGCTGATGTCCTCGACCTCGAGGGTGAAGGACCAGGGCTCCTGATCGGGGGTCCCCGTCGCTACGTGGCCCCGGAAGAAGGGCGAGATGCTGCCCAGCTGCATCCACCGGGCGAAGAGCTGCTCCGAAGGAGCCCCGGAGAAGCCGCCCACGTCGCTCCCGCAGTGGACCACCCCCGAGAGGCCGAGGCCGAGCATCATGGGCAGGTTTGCGGACATCATCGGGTAGTTGCTCGGGGAGTCGCCGGTCCACATCGCGGTGTAGCGCTGCTGCCCCGCGAAGCCGGCCCGTGTGAGGACGAAGGGGCGGCGGTTCGAGGCGGCCAGGAGGCCCTCTCGGGTCGCCCGCGCCATGAGGTGCGCGTAGACGTTGTGAAGCGCGCCCATGGTCTCGCCGAGGCCATCCCAATCCACGGGCAGGTGGTTGGGGACGGTGTGCTCGTCATCGACCAGGAACGAGGTCGGCTCGTTCATGTCGATCCAGACCCCGCGGATGCCCGCGTCGGTGAGGATCTCGACGAGCCCGGCCCACCAGGTCCTGGTCCCGGGCTTGGAGAAGTCCGGGAAAACCGCGGGGCCAGGCCAGACCTCACCTACGAAGGGGGTCACTCCGTCCTCCTGGGTGATGAAGTGGCTCCCGGCCACGCCTGTTTCGTAGACCTCCCAGTCGAGATCTACTTTGATGCCGGGGTCGATGATCACCGTGGTCTTGAACCCGATGGATTCGAGGTACTCGACGAGGCCCGCCGGGTCGGAGAAGTCCTCCGGGTGGAAGGTGAAGGATCGGTACCCGTCCATGTAGTCGATGTCCAGCCAGATCCCGTCCGCGGGGATGTCCCGGGACCGGAACTCGTCGCAGACCTCCTTGACCCGGGTGTCCGGGGTGTAGCTCCAGCGGCATTGGTGATAGCCCAGGGTCCAACGGGGCGGCAACACGGGGCGCCCGGTGAGGCGCGTGTATCGCTCCACCACCTCGGGGACCGTGGGGCCGGTATAGACGTACTGGTCGATGAACCCGCCCGCGGCGGTGATGATCATGGCGGCGGACGATGACTCCCCCACGTCGAAGACCATGGGGTGGGTGTTGTCGGGGTAGACCCCGAAGGCCGCCCCGTCCCGGAGCCCGACGAACGCGGGGATCGACTGGTAGATCGGCTCGGAGCTGGTCGTGTAATCACCCCAGGCGAGGGGGTCGAAGTTCCAGAACGTCAGGGTCTGGCCGTTCTTGTCCATGGGTCCGGTTTTTTCACCGAATCCGTAGTAGTGATCCGTGGGGTCGATGACGTAGGCCGCGGTGACCTCTCCGGTGACCGGGTTACGGGTCGGCCAGGTCGGGGTGGCATAGAACGGGGCGTCCCCGCCTTGAGCGATGGTGGTCCCGTCGGGTCCGATGACCGCACGCAGCGACCCGGTCTGGACGATCAGGTGCTCGCAGGCCGTGTCCGAGGACGCCTCGACGTCCAACTCGTGTTCCTCCTGGGGCACCACCGCATAGGAGAGGTCCGGGTCCGGTGTCGTCCCTGCGTCCAGCCAGCGGAGCCGGAGGATGCCGTCCGCGAGGACGGTGGCGTAGAGGTCCCATCCCGCCTGCTCGATGAGGAAGCCGCCCCCGCCGAGGTCCGTTACAAAGCCCGGGAGGCCCGTCGGACAGTCAGGCGCCGCGCCGTCTCCCTCGACCACGTCGACGTCTTGCGGTGTGAACTGGACATCCACGGTGTCCGGTGGGATCGAGGTGTCCTCTCCCGAGTCTATCCACCCCGAGTCGATCTCTATCTCGATTCTGGTGTCCGACGGGGAGGTCGTGTTGCCCGGCGATCTGCAGCCGGCGAGGAGGCTGACGACGCAGATCGCAGCAAGCGCCCGTCCCGTCACGCGTTCGTCAGCGCGTTGAAGTGCAGCCACCGGACATAGCGGGAGTGAAGGCCGATTTGGCCTTTGGGCTCATTCACATCCACGATCTCGAGTTCCATGCTCTTCGGGTCGTCTGGGTCGAAGCTGGTCACCACGCAGAGGCAGGCGATGTCTGCCTCGCCTGTCCGGGTCCGGACGGTGATGGTCACCGTGACCTCGGCGTCGGGGACGACGAGGAGGGTGGGGGGCGTGGAGGTGAACATGTTCTTGACGCCCAGGGCCTGGATCCGGATCGGCTCCTCTTCGTCATCTATCGAGATCCGCGCGGCAACGTCTGCGGGCGCGAGGATGCTTTTCCTGCTGATGCGTGAGGTGACCGGGCCCAGGTCCCCGGTCACCGACCCGCGACGGGTGCTGTCGGGCACCTCTTCGGAGGGCGCAATCTCGGTCTCCGGAGGGGGGACGCTGAAGTGGTGGACGGCCTTGGCCTCGCCCTTGGTCCCACTCAAGGTGATCACCGCGGGGTCCACCAACTGGAGGTGATCGACCAGGAAGCGACGGAGAACCCCAGGGGGCCCGGTGAACACCGCCTTCTCCCACCGCAGACCGATCCCCGGGACCGGGTTCTTCCGGCGACGCATGACCCGGCCGATGAGGAAGATGGGAGGGTCCTCGGACTTGACCTGGGTGCGGAACACCAGGGAGATGAGCGCCCCGATGGGCACGTCGTCCTTGGTCTCGATGAAGAGCCCGCCGGAGCTGAGGTCCTCGGACTTCGCGGCGAACCGTGCGCCGTCCAGGTAGCCGTAGATGGTGTCCTTTGATTCCCATCTGCGATGGATTCGTCGATCAGCGCCCTGTTTCATTGCGACCTCCGAAGTGGTGTCCCGTTGTCTCGGTCCCCGGTCAATTGTATGATCACCATCGACGTCGACTCAAGGATCCGGTTCTGGAGGCACCATGCGAAGTGTCCTGACATCCCTCGCGCTGGCAGCCTTCGTCACCACTGCCGGCTGCGCAGGAGATGGCGATCAGACAGGGACCGAGCCCGTTGACACCGGACTCGCTGAGGATGCGTTCGGGGAGGATGTGCCCCGGACACAGGACATGGTCCCTGACCACGCCCAACCGGAGGACGGGTTCGAGGATCTGGATGTCATGGATTCCTCGGACCCGCGGGA
>CAZNWW010000437.1:0-4189 GCA_964576155.1 uncultured Myxococcales bacterium
GTCGGCAGATCCAACACCTGCCCGTCCAGCGCCATCCTCTTCGACGACCCGCCGTCCAGGTTCACCGCGTCCACGCATCCCAGAGACACCATGAGCTTGCCGGTGCCTCGGAGGGTCATGCCCAGGGCCTGTCCGAAGTTGCGGCCGTCCACTGCGGCGAAGATCACTTCGTGGTTCGCCGTGAGGCCGGCGGCCAGGCGAGGGAGGAGGTTCCTGTCGAGGGTCTCGTTCCCACTGAATGTGGCTGGAGGGACGCCCGGGACGAAGTCCTCTGCGTCGAGATCCAAGACCCTGCGGCCGCTCCGAACGAGCACGGGACCCGCTGCGATCGCGTCCCGGATCGGTGCAGCGCCGACGTGGTCCGGGAGTTGATAGGATACCTCTGAGTCAACAGGGAATGCGTCAAGCAGGCCGCACCATTCCGGTCGGTCCGGGAGACATAGCACGAAGCCGTTCAGGGGGATGGGGTGCGCGTCCCCGGCTCCATGTGAGATCACCCGATTCCTGTAGAAGGTCAGGGACGGTCCCGGGTGAAGGACCTCGGAGCCCCACACTCGTGTAAACGCGGTCGGCGCCTCGACCCGACGGATCTTCGGATTGATCGCGGCCACGAGGAGATCCGCCGCGCCGTGGATCACCGTGCCCGCGAAGCCCACCTCCCGGACATGGCAATGGCCGCGTTCGTCCTGGAGGAAGGCGCCGCGACGAAAGATCGGCGGCCAGAGTACGGTGCCGTCGGCGACCAACATGCCCACAGGGTCGTAGCGTCGACACGGCGGCTCGATGTCATGCTCGGAGTAGAGGAAGAACCCGCCGGAGACCGCGGCGATAGCGCCTTCGTTCCTGGCGACCTCGCCGAAGGGTTCGTGCTCCAATCCCTTGGAGATGAGGTCCATCGTGCGGAAGACGAAGCGTCTGGGGTCGAAACGCAGCGCGTTGACGTGGACCGGCCCCTGCGGACCGTCCCCCGCTATACGGCGGTGGAAGAGCCCCGGGCCGGACTTCTTCCAGGGCGCGTCGTTCACAAGCTCGGACATTGTGCGCGGCGCTCGCCCCGCGGCCGCCAGGCGCTCCTGATGATGGAGCACAGCCGCGCTCGAGTAGTAGAAGTCGATCAGGGAGCGGATACGCAACGCCAGGGGTGCCGGCGCGTCGAGGACGCCGGCGGCGCGGGCGATGAGCCCGGAGCGCAGGAGGCGCGCCTCGGGTCGGGTCGCTGCGAGACGTTCCAGGAGCGCGGCCACTGCGCTGAAACGGCGCGAGAACATCGCGGCCTGGTCGGGATCCACATCTTCCACCAGGCGCCGGCTGATCTCGTCCGGCAACGCACCGAGGGGCCCTGCCTGCGCAGCCTCGAGCCCTAAAAAGGTGCCGTCACCAGGGGCGGGAACTTCTGCGCCTTCGTCGAACGCGTTCAGGATCCCGAGCCAGCGGTCGTCGAGGTCCGCGTTCGTCGAGAAGTCAGTCCATAGGGATTGGTAGGTCTCCGTCATGTTTCGCTGCTTATCACATTCCGCTTTCCGTGACCACGGGGGATGGGATAGAATGGCAGCGAAGCCGAATAGTGAGCGATATGTCAGAGGAGAAGACAGAGACCTCCGTTGACCGCGCGCCGGGGAAGCCTGTGCCGCATAGGGTGGAGTTGCATCTGAAGCTCTTGGAGGGGCTCTTCGACGGTGTCCTCCTCCTGGGTCCTGGCGGGCGCATTGTGTTCTGGAACCGCGGTGCGGAGCGGATCACCGGCTTCAGGTCGTCCGAAGTGATCGGGGTCGAGTGCTGCAAAATGATCCGCCACTACGACTATCGCGGCAAGACTCTCTGTCCCAGGGGTGTGTGTCCGGTCCAAACACATGCACCATTGGAAGACGGGGTCCGCGAGGCCCTGGTCTACATCCAACATCGGAAGGGGCAGCGGATCCCGGTCATCGCACGCACCAGCGTCGTCCATGGTGCGGACGGCTACCGCGGGGTGCTCGAGGTTTTCTCGGACAACCGCCTCGGTATGGTCAGGAAGAAGCACTTCTCGGAGCTGAAGCGTCTGGCGCTCATCGATTCCCTCACCGGCCTGGGCAATCGGCGATACGGGGACGCGATCCTGGCCCTTCGACTCCAGGAGATCTCTGAGAACGGTGGGCGACTCGGGGTCCTCATGGCCGACCTTGATCACTTCAAGTACGTCAACGATGTCCACGGTCACCATGCCGGTGATGAGGTCCTCCGAACGGTCGGACGGATCTTCTCCTCGTGCCTGCGTTCTGCAGACACCGTAGCCCGCTGGGGGGGCGAGGAGTTCGTGTTCATATTCTCAGAGATCGACCGGGACGACCTGGCCATGGTTGCGGAGAAGCTCCGGGCCGGTGTGGAGCGGATGGTGATCCGATGGCAGGACCGGAAGCTATGTCTCACGGTCTCCATCGGGGGCAGCATGTTTGTGGACGGAGATACCCGGGAGACCATCCTCGAGAGGGCTGACCAACGTCTCTACGCAAGCAAGCGGGAGGGGAGGAACCAGATCACACTCGAAGATGAAAAAGGGGGGCCGGAGGGCCGGACCGCAGGCTGAGAAACTCAGCCCTTCTTGTTGTTCGGATTCATCTTATCCATCATGCGAACGAACTTCCGGTACAGGGTGACGTAGTCGTCGCGCTGTGCGAAGATCTTGAGATCCTTGTTCCGTGTAGCGGCTTTCAGGACCTCCAGTGCAATGGCGACCTCACCGAGTGTGAACGACTGGCTCTTGCGAATCTCCATGGGCCCCTCCGTTGCTTTCGGGCGACGTGATGATAGTCGGGGTCTGGCGGGGCGTCAACCGGAACGACGAGCGACGTTGATCTACTCGTCGCAATATCCGGCGCCCTGGCTGGGGTAGTTGCTGACGCAACTGGTGAAGGGGCTTTCGCAGGACGGCTCGCCGCCTGCGGTGTTGCAGATCTGGTAGCATTTTCCATTGTTCAGGCAGTCGAGGCCCTTCGAGCAGTCCGAGGAGGCCCCGCAGTCTTCCTTCTTCGCTCCCGTGCCAGCCTGGAGGCAGATGGGCTGGTTGATGGAGCTGGCGGCCCAGTAGCAGGCGTCGGCCGGGTCCGTACAGTTCTGGGAGAGGAGGTTACAGGTCTCGTACTCGTCCGCGTCGAGACCGCAGATCTGCCAGTCCTTGCCCTCGAGACCCAGGCATTGGATTCCGCCGTCGCAGTCGCCGTTGGTCTGGCAGTACTTGAAGCAGCGCTGACCCTCGACGCTCTGGATTGACATGCAGACGCCGTCGGAGCACTGGGCCTGGGCCGAACATTCCTCGCCGATCGCTTTCTCACCTGCGGGCATGCAGAGGGGGGTCTCGTTCACGCCGAAGATGCAGTTCTGTCCCGCGGGGCACTCCGCGTCGGTGTAGGGGTCACAGTCCTTGACCTCGAAGCCTGCGCAGTCCTCCGACGCGGCCCACTTGGCGTCGCCGTAGAAGGTCGATGTGCAGCAGAATCCCGGATCCACCAGGTACTCGAACTTCACCGTGGTGTTGTCCCAGAGCACCGCTGTCAATGTGTCGGTCTTCTTGACCCCGGCGATGACGAACACGTTGTCCGCTATCGTCGCTGTGTAGCCCTTCTCGAAGGCCGCGTTGCAGGTCATCTTGGTCACGTCGTTCTGGATCTTGCAGGCGGTGTCGCCGACACAGTCGAACCAGGTCTCCAGCAGGAGCACCGTGCCCTCGTGGACCGTGAAGTTCAGCTTCCTCTCCCCCATGGACCAGGAGAAGGTGCCGTTGTCCAATGTCACCGGGGCGCCGGGAGGATCCGGCAGCCCGGCGGTGTCTTCGCCGCCGCTGGTGTCCTGGCCCCCGCTGGTCTCGTCTGCTGCCGGCGTGTCCGCCCGGGCGGCCGTGTCGTCGCCTGCACCCCCTCCGTCTGAGGAAGAGTCACAGCCGAGGGCGAGGAACATCGCCGCCATGGTTGCGGCTGCGAGGAGCGTTCTGGGAATCATCGGTGGCCTCCCCTCACTTGTTCCTGACGCGGCCGGCGCCGCGGGACGCCATGCTGCGGAACCGGGACTTGCCGAACCCGTTCAGGACCTTGCCGTAGGCATCCCGGGCCTTGTCGAACTGCCCAGCGCCCTCGGCGACCTCGCCCAGACGGTAGTAGGCCTCGCCGGCCTTGTCCTCGTCCGCGGTACAAGCCATCCCGGCCTCGGCGAGCTTGGC
>CAZNWW010000438.1:0-4178 GCA_964576155.1 uncultured Myxococcales bacterium
GATCAAGCCCCTCCCAACCCAGGGCAAGGAGCGCGGAGAGGTGACGATCCATCTTTCCCCGCGGAGGGTGATGCAGCCGGGAGCCCAGGTGGACCTTGGAGGCAGCGGGGAGGCCGGGCCACTCGCCACGGGGTGCCCGGGCCTCGGCGCGCGTTGGCGTCGCGGCTCCCCGGCGGGGATCTGTCACCATCTGGGGAGCGCCGGTCTGATCGGATGCCTTGTCCTCTTTGTGGTCTGAATGTGCATCTTCCGATGAGTCGTCGATGTGTCCACGGTGCAGGTTCAGGACCGTACCGACGCCCGCGCCGCCCCCGACGATGATCACCAGGAGCACCCAGAGCCACACACGACTCCGACGCCCTGGCTTCCCTGGTTTAGGGCCCGGCTGGATTTTTCCACCCGATCCTTCGGGCCGCGCCGCTGACAGTGAGTGACGCAACGAAATCGTGGGGACGCCGTCGGGGAGGGTTGTCCCCGCGGTCCGATCCGCGTCGGCCCCATCGAGGCTCCCATCGTCGACGCCGTCAGAGTGCGTCTTTCGCCGGGTCAGGGTATCCCCGGTCGTACTCGCCAGGCCCACCTTCACCTTGATCCCTTCGTCGTCGCTCGTCTCGGGGAGATCGGAAGGCTCAAGGGGGATCGGTGGAACCCGCCGCGCTACATCCTGGAGATCCGTGACGAGATCAGCCACGGTCTGGTACCGATCGGCGGGTTTCTTCTCAAGGCAGTGGAATACGATCTTTTCAAGGCCGGAGGGCAGATCGTCCCGTTGTGCGGTGAGCGCGTCCGGGGTCTCCATCAGAACCCGGCGCATGATCTCCGATACACCATCGCCCCGGAACGGCAGGCGCCGTGTCAGGAGGAGGTACATCAGGGATCCAAGCGCGAAGATGTCCGCTCGCTCATCCACGGTGCTGGCATCTTCGAACTGCTCCGGAGCCATGAATTGCGGTGTCCCGAGGACCGTGCCGACCGCGGTCTGCTGGGACTGTATGGATGCATCCAGGAGCTTGGCGATGCCGAAGTCCATGAGCTTGGGTACGACTTGTTTGCCCTGGAGCGCCAGGAACACGTTGGAGGGCTTGATGTCTCGGTGGACGATCCCCGCGTCGTGTGCATAGGCCAGCGCGTCAGCGAGGGGGAGGATCAGGCCCAGGAACTTCGGCGCAGGCATCCCCGTGGAGCGGGCCTTGATGTAGTGGGAGAGCTCCACTCCCATGAGGTACTCCATGACGATCGCCGTGAGGTCCTCCTCCGCGACGATGTCTTGGACCGCCAGGATGCTCGCATGCTTCAAGTTCGCCTGGATCCGCGCCTCATCGACGAAGCGATGTCGGAACGTTGGATCCCGGTCGTACTTTGCGTCCAGGACCTTGATTGCCACCGCATTCCCAAGCTGGCTGTGGCGCCCGAGGTAGACCTCGGCCATGCCGCCCGATCCGAGCTCTTCCAGAACCTCGTACTGCCCGATCTTACTGGGGATCTCGGACACTTCATCCTCCACCAAGTCTGGGTTTTACCAGAAGGAGCGTGCCTTGGCAATTCCTGGCGCCGGACGGAGGCGTGCTTGCCGCCGGTGGGCCGGGGGACATCCCGCTGTGCTCGCCGCAGGTATGTGCTACTCCCAGCCGGGGACCGCTTCGATTCCCCCCCGCCCACCCCAACGACAAGCACGCCTCCGTCCGGCGCGGCGTCACCCTTCGGCCCACGCCACGATGTTTTACGGATGGAGACTTGCTTGCACTGGCGCGTCCTACCGGCCATCATCAAGAGAAGCACCCCTTCTCGGGAGGTTCCCATGCGTGCAGTCTTCGTTCTCTGCCTGTTCCTGCTTCTATCCTTGGCTCCAGCTTGCGGGGACAGGGACCTGTGGCGGGACCGTCCCCACCCCGATGCAGTCGGGCCCGGGGCAGACACAACGAACGGAGACGCGGTCACACCGGATTCCACGGTGGAGCCCGAAATCTTCGTGCCACCCGAGGGTTGCGATCACCCGTCCGACTGCAACGACGGGAACCCTTGCACCACAGACCTCTGCACGGAAGGCGAGTGCGCCTACGAAGACGTCGCCGCGGACTGTGACGACGGCGACGCCTGCACTGCCGATGACCAATGCGTCGCAGGGGACTGCGTGGGGACCCAGATGGACTGCGACGACGGAGACGACTGCACCGAGGACGCGTGCGAGGACGGGGCCTGCGTAAACGACCCGCTCAGCACCCCGGCGTGCTCGGTCAACGTCACTATTCACTCCCCACCTCGGGGGGCCACCCTCTGGGAGGACAAGGTGGTGAACGTCACAGGCACCATCACATCCCAGGGCCACGAGATCACGGTGGCCACCCTGAACGGCCACCCGATCAACGTGGATGCGAGCGGAGACTTCCAGGCGGTGACGGAAGCGGTGGTCGGCCTGAACCTCATCGAGGTGGACGTGGAGGACGCAGCCAACCGGAAAGGGCGGGGACTCCGCGCCTACCTCTACGGCGAAGGCATCCAGCCTCCGGGCGACCCGGACGACCCGGAGGCCTTCCAGGGCGGCTCCCTTGCCTGGCTGGACCAGGAGGTCATCGACGACGACGACACCTCGGATCTGGATGACGCGGCCACCCTCGCCTGGACGGTGCTATCAAACTACGACCTCAACCAGTTCATCCCCCACCCGTTCTTCCACGAGGGGGAGGGTCCGGACTTCGCCTGGTGCGAGTGGGACGTCGACGTGGACAACGTCCAGTACACCGTCGGTCCCCTGGACCTGGACGCAGTGGACGGTGGGCTGGCCCTCTCGGCGAGCCTCGCCGATCTCTCCGCGGACATCTCCGCCATCGCCAGCTGGTGCCCCGACGCGATCGGCTACATGTACGCGGACCTCGTGTCCATCGACGCAGAGTTCTCCGTAGCGCTCGACGAAGACGGCGCGTTCGACCTCGATCTGGTCTCGGTGGACGTGACCATAGACGGCATCAGCGTTGACATCGTCGAGGGCACCGGCGCGTGGTTTGACTGGCTGATCAACTGGTTCGACGGGACGATCTCCGATCTCATCGAGGAGAACCTTGAGACCTACCTTCCCGAGAGCGTCATCCCCATGCTGGATGAGCTCCTCACCAAGTTCACCTCCTACAACCTGGAGATCCCCATCCCTGCCATCCCCGGCGCCACGGTCGGGACCCCGCTGAGCCTCTCGGTCTGGCCCTCCGCGGTGGATTTCGTCGATGGCGGCGCGTTCGCCGACCTCGACGTAGGCGTGGCCGCCAAGAAGCTCATCGGCCACGAATCCCCGGGGTCGATCCTGCGGGGCGACTGCGAGGGCAAGGACCCCGGCACATTCAGCCTGCCTGCCCAGGGCGCGGTGGAGGCTGCGTTGTCGGAGGATCTGGTGAACCAGCTCCTCTTCGCTGTGTGGTGGGGCGGCCACATGAACATCACCCTGACCAACGAAGTCCTGGGTCCGGTGGTCGAGGAGTTCGGGATCAACGCGCTGGTGCTCCAGGTGGACCCCTACCTCCCGCCGGTGATCAACACCTGCGCAGCGGCGAACGGCGTCGAGGTGCAGATCGGCGCCCTGAACCTCTGGGCCTCCATCGACATGACGAGCGGGACCGGCGAGATAGAGTTCTTCGGCCACATCCGGGTCGAGGCCGATCCCATCCTCACCGTCGGCCCCGACGGACTCCACCACGTGGGCATCAAGGTGGTCGCCGTGGAGGAGCTCGCCGCAGAGGTTGTCTCGTCCGAGGGCGTGGTAGACGGCTTGGACGGGCTGGTAGAGGAGCTGCTCAAGGTCGCCATCATTGACTTCCTGATCGGCGACTACATCTCCGGGATCCTCACCGCCTACCCCATCCCGACAGTGGACCTCGGGGTCTTCATCCCCGGCATACCCATGGGCTCAGAGGTGACGTTCGACTTCCAGACGTTGACACCAAACAAGGGGATCTGGCTCGGTGGCGGTGCGGTAGTAAACCCCTAGGGGCCTGGACCTCAGGGTTCCTTGCGCCGGACGGGTCGTGGCGGCCACTGGTGGGCCGGGAGTCATCCCGGTCTGGTCGCCGCCCGAAAGGGCGACTCCCATCCCGGGAACGCTTCGCTTGCCTCCCGATCTCACCAGCGGCCACCACGACCTCGCCCGACGCTGCGTCACCCTTCGGCCCACGCCACGAGATAGCGACCAGGAA
>CAZNWW010000439.1:0-1888 GCA_964576155.1 uncultured Myxococcales bacterium
GCTACGGAGCCGAAGGCCTTGAGGAGCGCGGTGCGGCGCTTGGGGCCAACGCCGGGGACATCGAGGAGCTCCGAAGCCAGGGTGCGGGTCTTGCGGCGGTGGCGGTGGTGCTTCACGCCGAAGCGGTGGGCCTCGTCCCTCAGGCGGGCCAGGAGGAGGAACGCGGGGCTGTCGTGGCGGAGGGCCACCGGGGCCCGGGACCCCGGGCGGAAGACTCGCTCGTCGGGGAGGCCCTGCTCCGGGCGGGCCTTGGCGATGGCCGCCAGATAGAGGTTCGCGTCGGGGCGGGCCTCCACCAGGGGGAGGACCTGGGACAGGTGGGCCCGGCCGCCGTCCAGGAGCAGGAGCCGGGGCTCCTCGCCGTCCTCGATCCGCGCCAGGCGTCGGGTGATGACCTCACGAATCTGTGAAAAATCGTCGGGCGCGTCGGTGCGCACGTGCCAGACCCGGTACTCCGCCGCGGTGAGCGCGCCGTCCACGGCCACGGACATGGAGCCCACCGCGTCCTTGGCCTGGAAGGACGAGATGTCGAAGCACTCCACCCGCTGGAGCCCGTCGGGCAAGCCGAAGACCTTCCGCAGCTGCCCCATGGCCGCGTCCGCGGTGCGCCGGCCCATCTGCCAGCGCTCCCAGGCCACCTCAGCGTTCCGGGCGGCCATCTCCACGAGGGTCCGCTTGGGGCCGCGCTTCGGGTACCGAGAGCGCACCTTTCTAGTCTCGGAGAGGGCCTCGGAGAGGAGGGCCAGGGCCTCCTCGGGCAGAGGCGTCAGGACCTCTCCGGGGGGCTGGTGGAGGTCATAGAACTGGAGAATGAACGAAGACAGGGCTTCGTCCAGGGGAGGGTGAGGCCCGGGCTTCAGGCGCTGGTAGGAGCCGATGATCTTGCCGTCCCGGACATGGAGGACCTGGACCACCAGGCCGCCGTCGCTCTCGTGGCCCGCGAAGACGTCCCCGTGGAATCCATGGGCGCCCACCGCGGTCGGGGGAGACCATATCCCGCCGAGACCCCGCAGGAGGTCCCGGTAACGGGCCGCGTCCTCGTATCGCTCAGCCTTGGCCGCGGTCTGCATCCGGTCTTCCACCTGCGCCGCCATCCCACGATCCTCTTTTTTCAGTAATTCCCGGGCCATGTCGATCGCTTCACGGTACCGCTCCTCCACCTCCGTGAAGACACACGGCGCCATGCAGCGCCCCATCTGGTGCTGCAGGCAGGGACGTAACCGGTTTGCGAGCGCGCGGTCCGAGCAGATGCGGAGCTGGAGGGTCCGGGAGAGGAAGGCCATGTACGCCTTGATCGCGGCCGCGCTGAGGTAGGGGCCCAGATAGGCGGCGCGGTCCCGGGCCCGGCGCCGCACCCGCTCCAGCCTGGGAAAGGGGTGCCGCGCGTCGATACGGATCCACGAGTGGTTCTTGTCGTCCCGGAGGTCCACGTTGTATCGGGGCTGGAGCCGTCTCACCAGGGTCTTCTCCAGGACCAGCGCGTCCTTGGGCGTAGGTGTGACGATCACGTCGATCCGCTCCACCTCGTCGTCCAGGCGGGCCACGAAGGCTCGAGGATCAGAGCCCCCGAAGTATGACCGCACCCGGCTGCGCAGGTTCGTGGCCTTCCCCACGTAGAGCACCCTCTCGCCCGCGTCCTTCATTACGTAGACCCCGGGCTCGTCAGGCAGCAGCGAGAGGTCTTGTTTGTGGAAGCTCCGCTCCATGGACTCAGAGCATGCCGTAGCGCCGCCGCAGGGTCCAGTCGAGGGCCATGAGGCCCACCACCAGCAAGAGGACCAGGGGGTTGTGCCAGAGGGGCTCCGACACGGTCCATGTGAGGGGCACCGTGTCCGGGAGGACCCTGCGGACCACCGGCGGCGGAGGGAGCAGGGGCATGAATGGCTGC
>CAZNWW010000439.1:1898-4173 GCA_964576155.1 uncultured Myxococcales bacterium
TGCGGGAGGGCCGCCTTCACCCGCTCAGCCCGCCGGGCGACTTCGGAGCGGCGGTCCGGATGCACGGGAACCAACGCCTCACCCCCCACCGCGCGGCCGTCCAGGCTGCCCGTCGCGGTCACCCGCCAGCTCCCCGCTCCCACCGCGGGCAGGGACAATGTTGCGCAGCCGTCGTCCCCGGTCCGCTCCTCCCCCGACGCGTCTCCCCGGGGAGCGGCCTCGAGACCGACCCAGCGCGCTCCCCATTTAAGAGCCAGGCCGGCCGCCTCGGCGGCGCCCTGGACGCAGAGGCGTACGCTGAGGACCTCCCCCGCACGACCGGGGGCATCAGCTGAGCGGATCCGCACCGCGTCGAACGCTGGATCCCGGGTGAGCCACTGCACCAGATGATTCAGCAAGGCCTCGTAGCCCCGGATCGACGCAGCGCCCTCCCCCTCGGGGAAGGCCCAGGTCCAGAGGGAGTCGGTGCCCAGGATCGCGGCGCGTCCCGCGCCGGCGTCCCCCACTACCAGGAGGGGCGCTTCACGAGGTGATGCCAGGAGGATCCGGGCTCCGGCCCGGGTCGTCCCCAGTTCGTTCCACCCGGTGAGGGTGGGCAGCTCCTGGGACCCGAGGCGCATGATGGGATGCGCGGCGCCCTGCGCGGTAAGGACCGGCCGGAACTCGGCAGGCTCGTCGTCGCCGTCGGCCCGATAGGGGGGCGGCGCAGGGAGGTCCACGGGGAGGACCTCCGCGACGGGGGTTCCGCGGACCCCGCCACGGGAAAACACGGACCGCCCGCCGAGCATCAGCAGGCCGCCTCCGTTCCGTACGAAGGACGCGATGGATTCCAGGTGCTCCTTCCGCAACAGAAAGTAGCTCCCCAATGGAAAATCCTGGATCACCAGGAGGTCGAAGCCCGGCAGCTCCTCGAGGAAGAGCTCGTCCGTCGGGAAGGGGATCAGCGCTACCTCGTCCGGGGGCAGAGGCTGGAAGTTCTCCTGGTTGGCCAGAACATAGAACGAGACCACCTCGTAGCCCGGGCGGCCCTTCAAGTGCTCTCGAAGGAAGCGCAGGTCCCAGGATGGGTGCCCGGCGACGTGGAGGATCCGGAGGGATTCCCGGACCACCTGGACCTGGACGACGGCGCCGTCGTCCTCGCAGGCCACTCCCGGAGGACAGGCGAGGCGCACCCCCAGGAGCATCTCTCCCAGTCGATCCGGGACGAAGGGGAGCTCCACGACCACATCTCCACGGCCAGCCTCCAGGGACGCTGACCTCCGACGGAGCTCCTTGCGGCCCCCTGTCCCGGATAGATCGTAGAGCACCAGCTCCACGTTACGCGGGCCCTGGAGGTCCGCGCCCAGCTCGACCCTGATCGCGTCGCGGTTCTTGAAGAGGGCAAGCAGGGGAGGCGCCGCTGACCGGATCCTTACCCGATCCGCCGGCAGCGGCGCCACGGGAGACCAGCGGGCCGGAGGGGGAAGGTAGCCGTCCAGCCGCCGGCCCTCGACGGTGATGATCTCCGGGGTCGCATTCCCCGCAGCCAGGGGCGCATCCACCCGCCGCTCCGACAGGGTCGCCGGGCCCAGGACGAGGAGGACCAGCGCGGCCGTGGCCAGGAGGCGCACAGCCAGGAGGGGCACCAGCCGCCCCCGCAACCCCAGCCGGTGGAAGCGCACCGCGGAGAGGATCAGTAGGAGGACCCCGGCGCCGATGACCGCCAGGCCCGCGGGGGATCCGGGCGGGAGGGCGAAGTCCACGCCGCTCATGGCCCGCCTCCGGACTCGGGCTCCAGGCGCCAGTTACGTCGGGAGCGCAGGTACTCCAGGTGGACCTTCTCGTTCTTGTAGTCCAGGCAGAGGACGTAACAGACCAGGTTGACCCCGAGGCGGATCGCCCGCTCCCGCTGCCGCTCCCCGCCGGGGACCACCCGGAACCGCCACTCTCCGTCCCTGCGGCGATCCAGCGCACCGAGGAGATCGTTCAAGGACACCACCACGGCCAGGCGATTCCCCAGGGTCGCGCCGTAGAGTTCCGGGAAGAGCTGGATCCGCCCGGCGGGGGACCGCAGGCGGTAGAAGGTCCGGTACAGGATGCTCCCCGCGCCGACGCGCTCGAGGCGTGTCCCCGGGAGCACCGCCTCCACCAGAGAGGACACCGAGGCCAGGAGCTCCTCGACCTGCCCCGCGTCACCCGCGAAGTCGATCACCAGGGTGCCTCCCCGTTGGATCCAGGCGCCCAGGGTCCCAAGGGCCTCGGGTGACGGCATCTCGATGGGACCCTCCACGGGGAG
>CAZNWW010000440.1:0-4165 GCA_964576155.1 uncultured Myxococcales bacterium
CACGTGAACGCCCGCGGCCAGCGCTTCCAGGTGGAGATTCCCTGTCTCCGCTGCGGTCACGTCGACCAGCACCAGGTCGAGATGACCGGCGGTTCGGATGCGCTCCAGCAGCTCCGTGTCCGACGGTCTCCGGATTCCGCCAAGCGCTGACAGGTCCTCCCCTGCGATCACCGCGGAGATGGTCTCATCCGACAGGCCTGTGGATTCCAGGAGCAGATCGTTCCGGCCGCAGACCCCGATGACCTTCAACGAGATACCGTGCTCGGCTTCGAGTCTCGAGCTGCTCGTGAGCAGCTGTTGGAGCAGCGTCCGACCGATCAGGCCCTTGCCCAGGAGGAAGACGTGGGTGGTGCGGGTGAGCCCGAACTGGGAGTGGGTGGCCCCCACGGCCCGCCGCAGGTTGCTCTCGTCTACTACCACCGAGACATTCAGCTCGCTCGAACCCTGGGCGATCGCCAGCACATTGATCCGGCTCCGTCCCAAAGCCGTGAAGAAGGTCTGGCTGATGCCCGGGGTGCTCTTCATCCCGGCGCCGATGATCGCGAGGATACCGACGGGTTCGACCACGGATATCGGATCGATGCGTTTCCTCTGGATCTCCAATTCGAACTCACGCTCCAGCTCCTGCACGGCCGCCGAACCCTCCCGGCCTTCGACGATGAAGCTGATGTTGTGCTCCGAGCTGGCCTGGGACAGCATCAGGACGTTGATCCTCGCCCTGGTAGTGGACGCGAAGACCCTCTCGAGGATGCCGGGGATCCCCTGCATCCCGTTCCCCTCCAGGGTCACCATGGCGAGTCCGGAGATGGATGTCACCGTCTGGACGCCTCGTATCGGATCCCCGGGACGGGAGCTCACCAGGGTCCCGGGTTGGTCCGGCTCGTGAGCGTTGAGGATCCTGATGGGGATCTCCCGCTCTGCCGCGGGCGTGAGCGTGCTGGGGTGGATCACCTTCGATCCGAAGTAGGCCATCTCCGCGGCTTCCCGGTAGCTTATCCTGTCGAGCACACGAGCCTCGGGTACCAGCTTGGGATCAGCGGTCATCACCCCGTCAACGTCCGTCCAGATCCATATCTCCCGCGCGTCGAGGAATACGCCCAGCAGGGAGGCTGTGTAGTCGCTCCCACCCCGACCGAGCGTGGTGGTGACACCTGCCTCCGTGCTGCCGATGAAGCCGGTCACGACCGGGATGGTCTGAGGGAGCATGGGCAGCAGGATCTGTCGGGTCATCTCTCGGCTGGGCTCCATCAGGACAGCGGCCCTGCCGAATTGGTCATCTGTTCGAATGAACTCTCGGGAATCCAGCGCGACCGCAGGATGGCCGATGGCCTCCATCGCAGCAGCGGTGAGTTGGACGCTCAGCCGCTCCCCGAGGCTCGAGATCAGGTCCAGGGTCCTGGCTGACAGATCCTGGAGCAGCTTCACTCCCTCGAGGAGTCGTCCCAGCTCTTCGAAGAGGTCGTTCACGATGTGGGTAAGCCGATCCCTCGTGGGACCGGAGTTGGTGAGCTGCTCGGCGGTCACCAGGTGGCGCGCTCGAAGTTTCTCCACCAGCAGGTCATTTTCATCGGTCTGACGCGACTCGGCGTTGTGTGCGAGGACGAGCAAGCCATCCGTGATGCCGCCCATGGCGGAGCACACCACGACGACGGGCTCATTCGCCCGGGTCACGAGATCGGCGGCCTTCAAGAGTCGGTCACGGTCCTCGAGGGATGTACCACCGAACTTCATGACCAGCATGGGAACCCTCCGTCAAATTGCCGAAATGGTGAATCCCGATTTCGAAGTATCTTCACGGATTCGCATGCTCAATTCAACGACTGCGCATCCTTTATGCCGCCGATCACTTCAGTCGGACAAGTCAGAGGGGTCCCAGAGCCAGTTCCTGCGCCCTCCAACCGCATCATGATTTACTCCTCCGTCCCTGCTTTTCTGTCCCTGCTTTTCTCCCAAGTTCCTCCTGTTTTTCGACGAGGAAACAGCCGCACTACAGCCTTAGTTATCGATTGAATCCGGTCCGATTTTATGCTATCAAGATTCATCAATCCGCCTGACGGAGTTGGAATGGTCAAACTAGTGCTGATCGCGGGAGCATTGGTATGTTGCCTTGTTCCCTCCGGCCTGCGATCTGAGGTAGTCCATCCCGGCCAGATAGCTCCGGATTTCACATTGCGCGATCTCGATAAACGGATCGTTCGCCTCTCCGATCACGTCGACCCGGCGGCCGAAACAACCCTGCCCTCAAAGAAGACAGTGCTCCTGGATTTCTTTCGCACGGACTGCGCCCCCTGCAAGAAAGAACTGCCGGCCATCATCAGGTATTTCGAGAAGAACAAGGATCACGTCGTGGTGCTCATGATCGCGCTGCTGGAGCCCGAAGACGGCGAAGCCAAGCTGCGCAAGTTCCTGGGTTCCACCCCGGTTCCCTTCCCGGTTGTCCTGGACCCGTATGAAGTGGCGGCCGGAAAGTACATCACCGAACGAGATGGCATGACATTGCCATGCATCATCAGCATCGACGGATACGGGAAGGTGGTCCGGAGGATCGAGGGCCTCACAGAAGAACTCGAGAATCTTCTCGACAGGTGACCAGGCTTGGATGGCGTCCCGAGGACCATGGTCTGGAATCAGGAGAATTGGATGTTTGCTAGGGTAGTCGCTCTGGTTCTTCTCTCACTTGTGGGAAATCCGGCCCTTCCAGCGCAAGCGGCGGACCAGCCGATCCTGGCCGTCATGGATATTCAGGACCGGTCCAAGAAGCTCGACCCTCGACTCCTGGACAACCTCACCGAGTACCTGAGAGGTCTCCTCACCGAGGCGGGGAACTTCATCGTGATTGATCGTGGGCAACAATCTAATGCCCTGAAAGAACTCGTCCGCCGCGAAAAGAAAGAGTCGTACAAGGAATGCTATGACCGCTCATGCCACATCCCCTTGGGGAAGTCCCTGGCAGCCGATCGCATGCTCATCACGTCGATTATGAAGATCGGGTCCAAGTACATGATAAAGGCCGAGATCGTGGACCTGGCGACAGAAGCGAGCCAGGCTGGTGCCACCTCCAAGTGTGAGGCATCACCCGGAGACGGTCTCGAGGATCGTTTGGCAGAGTCGCTGGCAGAAGTCGCTGCCAAGTTGTCCCCCTCCAAGACGGGGATGGCCTCGCCAGTTCCGCTCGGGGAACCAGACCCGGCTGATCCGTCAGTTTCATCCATCCCTGCCCCCGGCGTCACGCCGTCATTGGTCACCGACGCCATGTCCGAAATAGACAGGGCCTCGTACCAGGCCAGGGTTTCCAAGGATTCCTGGAACAAGATACGGACGATCTCACGCTCCAAGGATCTCTCGACAGACATCAAGATCCGAGCGATGGATGAGTATATCTCCGGGCTCCAGGAGGGCAGCCCCTACCTCTCCAAGGCACAAGCATTCCGAGGATCAATCCTGGGAGACGCTTCCTATTTCATGAACAAGACCGAATGGGCCGCGCTGGATTTCTCCTGGACCAACCGAGGTTTCGGGTTCGACGCAGCGTTCTTCACCTTCCGCTGGCGCCGGTTCTACCTGCAGGTGTTGCAGGGCAGCTTCTCCAAGCGGGACATCAGCAATACGGTAGAGGTCAAGGAGGCGAGCGCTGGGGTAGGCCTGGGATACCCGCTCTTCCTCGGCGCCGCCGCTCGCCATGAGATCCGCTTCGGCTGCGACATCGACTTCTTCATGTTGCTCGAGAAGATCGATTCCCGGCACAACAGCTGGGGGACCAATTACGTCTACATGCCATTCAAGGGAATGGGCCTGACACCGAGGATCAACTATATCTACCATGCCGCCCGACAGTTCTCTGTCAGGTTCGGCCTCAAGGCCATGATTGCTCTCATTCCCTATGGAGGCTATGACTCCGAAAACAGGTTCATGACTGGCGGAGGCGGTACCATCGGGATCGGATTCTAGGAGCATCTCTCGCAAACCGCCTGCGCCGGCCGCCGATACGCCTGCAATCCCCTTGAACCGCATTAGCTGTGGTTTCCCCCTTGATTCTCGAACGCTCCGGCCATAGATTGCTTAGGAGTCCTAATATTCAGGGCTCCGAGGGAAGAGGTGGAGGAGATAGATGGAGGAGCACCTCAAGAGGCCGATCAAGGAAGTGATCGAGGAGTACCCCGAGGTG
>CAZNWW010000441.1:0-4154 GCA_964576155.1 uncultured Myxococcales bacterium
ATGGCCGCGTGATTCTCGGGGTAGTGAATGAAAAATCCCAACGCCTTGAGATACTCCACCGGCGCGCCGGAGGTGACCCAGGCCACCGGGCGGGCTCCGTCCGCGTAGCGGCCGGTGAGGTAGTGCCGGAACACAAGCTCCTTGAACCATGGGACCACCGGGAGGGGCGGCGCGAAGAGGCTATCCTTCTTCGGCTGTCGGCGCCGGGCCTTGCGTTCCCCCTGGACGCGCTGGACCCTGAGGAACGCCCGGGCCCCTATGTCGACGGCGAGGTGGTACTGGAGCCTTCTCAGGATTGAGTTCATGCCATCATCTCCATGAAGGCCTCGATCCGGCCGGTGGTGCGATCCTCGAGGGGAACGCCGACCTCCGCCTCCAGCACCAGGGTCTGGAGCCCCAGCGCCCGCAGCGCCTTGACCATCAGCGGGACGTCGTAGAGCTCGGGCTCACAGTACTTGATGATGTAGAACAGCACGCCGCGGGCGCCGGTGGCCTCGGCCAGGTGGCCCAGGTGCTTGATCCGGGCGTCGATGAGGCTGCCGCGCATGGGATCCGGCGGGCCGTGGATGATGGCCTTTGCCATGCGTTGAAAGGGGTCCGTCCCGGTTCCCTCAGGATATGCCCTGCGCCCGCAACAGGCGGTGTCGTCGGCCACCACCCGGCCGCCCGCATCGGAGATGGCGGAGAGCATGTCCATGGGCTCGGGGACGATGCCCGAGAGGATCAGCGGGATGCCCTCTGGTACAGCGGTCTGAGGCGTGAGGCCGTCGGTGAGGGCCAGGTAGTCCTCGGCGGGGAGATACTCCCTGCTCCTGAGGAGCCGGTAGAGCCCCTGGACATCCTTCGCCATCGGCAGGTGGTCGTTCAGGAGATACCGGGTACGTTCGTCCGCTGCCTCCTCGCGTTTCACCGCCTCCAGCAGCTCCGCATCATCCGGTGAACGCCTGGTGATCGAGCGGAGCGCGTCGTCCATGGCCCGAAGCTCTGCGGAGAGGAACTCGATATCGCAGGCCCGGGTTCCCCGGGGCAGGTAGAGGGGCAGCAACGGCTTCTCCGGGCTTACGAACTTCTGCATCACGCTCGTGAGCCCCTGCAGGGAGTCACAGCCGTGGGGCATCACCACGAGGTCCACAGCGTCGAGGCCGTTGTCCAGGAAGAAGGCCAGCGCGGCGCGCACGATGGAGCAGGTGTATGCCTGGAGGTGCGCGTCCCCGAGTGAGGTGTCCGATCGCGGCGGTCCCCAGACCTCCATGGGCAGGACGTTGTGGGCGCGCAGGAGGGCCCTGTGGTGATGGATCGGTGTCACCGCTGCTACCTGTCCGCCCTGTGCCCGGAACCGGTTACAGGTTTCTCGTCGTGTCGGGATGTCCACCGCGGTCTCCCCTTGGTTGGCCGCTACTCCCGACACGATACGGGGGCTCCCGAAGGGGCGTCAACACTCTTCACTCCAGGGGGAATGGACACCGCTTGATTTCGTTCTCGTATTCATTCTAGGATGCGCCCTCAGACGTGGAGGTTTCCATGAGGAGGATCGGAGTCCGTCGCGAGGACAAGAGCCCATTCGAGCGTCGCGCCGCCCTGACCCCGGCCCACGTGCGCCGGGCCCGGGAGGAGCTGGGCCTCGAAATGGTGGTCCAGCCCAGTCCCATCCGGATCTTCACGGATCAGGAGTATGTGGACGCGGGCGCGGTGCTCTCCGAGGATCTCTCGACCTGCGGTATCGTCCTCGGGGTCAAAGAGGTCCCGTCGGATCTCCTGCAGCCGGACCAGACCTACGCGTTCTTCTCCCACACGATCAAAGGCCAGGCCCACAATATGGAGATGCTGCGTACCCTGATGGGACGGGGCTGCACCTTGGTGGACTACGAGCGCATCGTGGACGAGCATGGGCGTCGCCTCGTGTTTTTCGGCTACTACGCTGGCCTCGCCGGGATGCTGGACACCCTATGGGCCTTGGGACAGCGCGTCGCTGTTGACGGGATCGAGTCTCCCTTCTCGGCCCTCGAGCGGGCCTACCTGTACCATGATCTCGACGAGGCACGGGCCGCAGTCGAGGAGGTGGGCCGCGGGATCCGGGTGAAGGGCATCCCCTACGATCTGCAACCGCTGGTCATCGGCTACGCAGGCTACGGTAATGTCTCTCGCGGCGCGCAGTCCATAGGGGATCACCTGCCCACGGTGGAGGTCACTCCCGAGGACCTGGCCGCCGGGAACCTGGGCGACACCCACCCTGCGCGCACGGTCTACAAGGTTGTCTTCAAGGAGGAGCACATGGCCCGCCGCGCAGACGGTGGCGCCTTCCTGCTCCAGGAGTACTACGATCATCCGGAGCTCTACGAGGGCTGCTTCGAGGACCACCTGGATCGGCTCTCGGTCCTCATCAACTGCATCTACTGGGAGGAGCGCTACCCGCGGCTCATCACCCTGGACAAGATCCGATCCATGTGGACCGACGGGCCGCCGCGGCTGCGGGTGGTCGGAGACATCTCCTGTGATATCGACGGTTCGGTGGAGGCCACGATCAAGGCGACCACGGTGGGCAAGCCCGTCTTCGTCTGGGACGTGGACGAGGGGACCATTCTGGACGGCGTCGAGGGGCGCGGCCCCGTGATCATGGCCGTGGACATTCTGCCCGCGGAGCTGCCCCGGGATTCCTCCCGACACTTCGGGGACTCCTTGATGCCCTTCCTCAAGCAGATGGCAGAGCTGGACGCGTCCGTGCCCTTCGAGAGAGCCGAGATCCTGCCGGAGATTCGAAAGGCATGCCTGGTCTGGGATGGTCGGTTCACCCCGGAATTTCAATTCATGGAAGACTTCATCTAGAATTTGGTTCGAAGGAGGGACCCACATGCAGAAGGTGCTGTTGCTTGGCGCTGGCCTTGTCACTCGTCCCCTCGTGATCTACCTGCTAGACAAGGGTTATCAGCTTACCATCGGCACCCTCGACGTCGACCGGGCGGAGACCATATTGGATGGACACCCGAATGGGACGGCCCTGGCCCTTGATATCACCGACGACGACCATCGCCTCGACGAGCTCATCGAGGCCTCGGACCACGTCATCAGCCTGCTCCCCTTCTTTTTTCATGTACACATAGCGAAGCGTTGCATAGCGCTGAAGAAGAACATGGTCACCACCTCCTATGTAAGCCCGGCCATGCGGGAGCTGGAGGCCGAGGCCAAGGACGCCGGGATCCTGATACTCAACGAGATCGGTGTGGATCCGGGCATCGACCACATGTCTGCGATGAGGGTGATCGACAAGGTCCAGGGAGACGGCGGCAAGGTCAGGGGTTTCAGGTCCTGCACCGGCGGCCTCCCGGCCCCTGCGGACAATGACAATCCGTGGGGCTACAAGTTCTCCTGGAGGCCCCGAGGCGTCCTCATTGCCAGCCGGAACGGGGGGAAGTGGCTCGAAGATGCGAGGTTGATCGAGGTGCCGGGTGAGGAACTCTTCAGCCACTGCTGGCCATTTGACGTTCCGGGAGTCGGCACCCTCGAGTCCTACCCGAACCGGGACTCCACGGACTACATCAAGCGCTACGGACTCGAGGGCGTGGAAACCATCTTCCGTGGCACCCTGCGGTACCCGGGATGGTGCGCGGCCATGAAGCAGCTCGTGGATCTGGGCTGGCTGGACATATTCAAGCGGGACGACCTGACAGGCAAGACCTACGCCCAGCTCATGTGGCAGTTCCTCGGACGGTCGTCCGGAGGCGACCTGAAGGTAGCGGTCGCCACCAGGCTCGGCGTCTCCCCGGACCACGACGGTATTGCCCGAATGGAGTTCGTCGGCCTCCTGGGCGACGAGATCGTCTCCGACAAGGGGATTACCTACCTGGACGCGCTCTGTGAACTCCTCGAGCCGAGGCTCGCCTATGCGCCGGGTGAGCGGGACATGATCGTCATGGTCCATGAGTTCGATGTGATCAAGGCCGACGGCACCAGCCGGAAGGTAACCTCCACCATGGTGGACTACGGTGTGCCGGGCGGCGACTCATCCATGTCCAGGACCGTCTCCCTCCCCGCGGCCATCGCCACCCACATGATCCTCAAGGGCGACATCAAGATGACCGGCGTCCACGTCCCCGTGATCCCCGACATCTACGAGCCAATCCTCAATGAGCTCGATACCCTGGGCATAAAGGTGATCG
>CAZNWW010000442.1:0-4150 GCA_964576155.1 uncultured Myxococcales bacterium
GACTGCAAGAACGATGCTGTGTGCATCAACGCAACCTGTCGGCCGGTCTGCGAGGCTGACGAAGACTGCGCCTCCAGCGAACTCTGTGCGCTCGGGCTCTGCGCACCGGACACTGCGCCCAAGGCCCAATGCCTCACCAACGGCGACTGTGCCGAGGGGACGGGATGCATGGAGGGGCGATGCCTCGATGCCTGCATCGACGACGCCGAATGCGGCGCGCCCGGCTCCTGCTTCTACGGCTTCTGCCAGCCCTCCTTCGAGTGCCGCGAGAGCGCGGAATGCACCCAAGGCCTGGACTGCGTCAACGGAAGCTGCATGACCTTCTAGCTCTGCCTTAGATAATGTGACTCATCCGGCTGTTAATTATCCATAAAATCTACACAATATCCAAGTGGTTCTCCGGCAGGACCGTGAGCTTGCCGCGGTATTGTTCGGTGTCATACCGCTCCTCGACATTCACGTGGCGCACATTGTCGTCCGCGTGGGGAATGGGGACCGCCTGGATCCGACCGTCCCGCCATGCGACCATCTTCCCGAATTCGCCCTCGATGACCAGATCCGTGGCGCCGATGCCGTAGAGCCGCCCCATGCGCCGATCGAACGCGCAGGGCTTGCCGCCCCGCTGGAGGTGTGACAGGACCACGGAGCGGACCTCCGAATCCAGGGCGTTGGCCAGGCGATTCTCGATGATCTTCCCGATGCCGCCCAGAACCACATGCCCGAACTGGTCGAGCCGCGCAGGGCCACCTTCCCGGGTGATCAGGCCCTTGCCCACCTCGGAGGCGCCCTCGGCCGCGATGACGATCGCGTAGCGATCCTCCCGCAGCTTCTCCTTCAGGATCTCGACGATCCGGTCCATTTCGAAGGGCACCTCGGGGATCAGGACAATAGCCGCCCCCGAAGCGAGACCGCCGGCCAGGGCGAGGTGCCCCGCGTGGCGACCCATGGTCTCCACAACGAAGGTACGGCTGTGAGAGGCCGCGGTGGTCCTGAGACGATCGATCTCCTCCACGATGACATTGACCGCGGTCTCGAACCCCAGGGTGTACTCGGTGCCCTTCAAGTCCCGATCGATGGTCTTGGGGATAGTGACGACGTTCACGCCCTTCTCCCAGAGACGCCATGCCACGCTCAGCGTGTCGTCTCCGCCGATGCCCACCAGCGCGTGGAGGTCCATTTCGCTGAAATTGCGCAGGACGTCCTCCCAGGCCTCCTTCCCCTCGGAGAAGGGGTTGGTGCGAGAGGAGCCGAGGCGGGTGCCGCCCATGCGGTCCCAGGTCCGGACGTCGGTCTCCAGGAGGACCCTGGCGTAGTCGTCAGGGCCGAAGCCCTGCCCCCCCGCCAGCACCGGGTTCCGTGGCGAGTAGCGGACGAGCCCGGCCCAACCGTCCCGGATGCCGACGACCTCCCACCGATCACCGCGGTAGGTCTCCTGGTTCGCCTCGGCCGCGGCCTTGACCACCCACTTTATAGCGTTGTTCAGCCCCGGACAGTCGCCTCCGCCGGTGAGCACTCCGATGCGCTTGATCATGCGGCACCTCCGTTCCCGACCGGACCGCGGACGAGCAGGCCCCGCTTGCCGTTGTATCGCTTGCAGTCGTACTCCGCCTCCACGTCCACGAGCTGGACGCCCTCGTCGAGGACCTCGAGGGGCGACGAGGTGACCCTGCCGCCCCGCCACGCGGCCATGCGGCCGAAGCCACCTTGCAGGATCAGATCCATCGCCGCAATCCCGAAGAGCCGACCCAAGCGTCGGTCGAATGCGCTGGGCTGCCCGCCCCGCTGGATGTGGGACAGGTTCACCGCCCGCATGTCCCAGTCCGTGGCGGCGATGATCTGGCTCACCAGATAGTCCCCCACCCCGCCGAGGGCCGCGTGTTCAAAGCCCGTGTCCCGCATCTGGCCGGAAGTTATCGGGCCGTCGAAGCCCTCGGGATAGGCCCCCTCGGAGACCACGACGATGCTGTACCGGATCCCGATGTTCTGCCGGGCCTGCAGCAGGTGCACGATTCGGGTGATGTTGAAGGGGACCTCAGGGATGAGGATCACGAACGCGCCGCCGGACAGCCCGCCCTGCAGAGCGAGGTGCCCGGCGTGACGGCCCATGGTCTCGATGACGAAGATGCGGCTGTGAGAGCCCGCGGTGGTTCGGATGCGGTCGAGCTCGTCCGTGACGATGCCCACCGCGGTCTCGAATCCCAGGGAGTATTCGGTCCCCGGGAGGTCGCGGTCGATGGTCTTGGGGATGCCGACCACCGGTAGACCCTGGCCGTGGAGCTTGCGCGCCACGCCGAGGGTGTCCTCGCCTCCGATCGCCACCAGGCCTTCGAGACCCAGGCACTCGAAGTTCCGCGCCACCTTGTCGGACAGATCCTGGCCGCGGGCGAAGGGATTGGTTCGCGATGATCCCAGGTTCGTTCCGCCCATGGTATCCCACCGCCGCACCGCGGGGGGGGTCAACACGCGCATGTAGCGATCCTCCTCGAACCAGGAGGCCCCCGGTGAGATACCGCGGTCCGCCAGGTCATCGAGGATCAGGGACCGCCAGCCGTCGCGAAAACCTATTACCTCGTACCCGCCATGCGCGTGCGCGGCGTTCACCAACGACTTGATGGCCGGGTTGAGGCCGGGGCAGTCGCCGCCACCGGTCAATACACCGATTCGCTTGGTCATCGTGTGGAGCTCCATTTCGGGTTGTCATTCCCGGACGGGGTCGTGTCCCTATCCATGACGGGCGAAAATTTTGAAGGAGGATGTCGGGCAAGTCAATGCCGCTCTTTTTTCTTGACATCAACTCGGTGCCTCTCTATATAAGTGGGCGCTCTTTGAAGGGATGGTTTTCGGGGTCTTTCATGACCCGCATCCTCGGACACTCGGGGATCGTCTAACGGCAGGACGGCGGGTTCTGGTCCCGTTAATCTAGGTTCGAATCCTAGTCCCCGAACGAGTGTTTTGTTTGACAACCTGGCCCATTAGTCTAATCGGTTAGGACGCCGGCCTCTCAAGCCGGTAGCACGGGTTCGAATCCCGTATGGGCTACTCAAATTTACACCTCAGGGTTCATTGTCGGCAGCTGCCTGTGGACGCCCAGTCCGGGCTCCCTGCCGCCCTCCTCGCCAGGCGGACGGAAGTCCGCCAGACTCGGTCGGGATCGCTTCGCTCGGCAGGAAGCTCCGGCCTGGACGCCCACAGGCAGCTTCCGACTGCTTCACCCTTCGGTGTAGAATTTTACTTGCCGTCATCCTGAGCGCAGCGTAGCGGAGCCGAAGGATCTCAAGGCTGGCGTTGACACGCGCACGCGGGGTGGTTTAGATTGCCTCAGATATCGTATTGGTTCACGCGAGGTGTATAGATGACCTACAGGGTTCTGGCCGCGGCGGCGCTTCTGGCGCTTGCGGCGCTTGCCGGGTGCGGCGGCGAGGAGTTCGACGACGGGGATGGGATGGAGTTGAGCCTCTGGTTCGCCCCCCTGGACAGCAACTGCTCAGCGACCGCAGGGGTTTCCTACGACGAGGTCAAGGTCCGAGTATGGGACAACGACCTCGGGAAGATCGTGAAGGAAAAGACCTTCGTGGGTCCGTCGCCCTACGTCATGAAGGTCCCCGAGGGGCTGGACCTCGATGTTACCTTGCTCGGGTACACCAGCGGGGACGCGCCCGCAATGTACGCCCGGGGACGGAACTTCATCATCTCGAAGGACAAGAACACGGAACTGGATCTCAAGGCGCAGACCTTCTCCGGGTTCAGCTGTGTCGACACGCCCTCCAACGCGCCGAACATCCTGTTCCCCGCGGTGACCAACCTCCCCGACGGGCGGGTCCTGGTCACCGGCGGCTTCATGAAGGTAAAGGACACCCAGGGGCGCTACGAGATCTTCGCTCCCAGCCAGGTCGCCTACATCTATGACCCGGCCACCGGGAAGATGGACCAGGCCGCCAACCTCATGAACCGTGCCCGCGGCGCTCATACCGCAGTTTACATCCCCCAGACCAAGCAGGTCCTCCTGGTCGGCGGCTCGGACATGCTCTACTGGGACAAGGGCGGTGACGGCTTCCCCCTGTACTTCGAGAAGACCAAGGCCGGCACCGTCGGCAAGACCTACGAGCTCTTCGACACCGTAGGCGAGACCTTCGTCCCCAAGGCCGAGATG
>CAZNWW010000443.1:0-4148 GCA_964576155.1 uncultured Myxococcales bacterium
CGCGTCGGTCGCTGTAATGTGGACCCGGTACAGCGTCCCCGCGTGCAAACCCATGACCACCGGAGTGTGCTCCTGGGCCAGCGCATCGGTGGTGGGTACTGCTGCGGGCTGGCCGACGGCCGGATCCTCGACGGTCACCGCTATCCGGGTGGGGACACCCTCCTCTCCCTCGCACCGGAGCTCCGCTGGATCGACGGCTACCAGCAGGAGGACGGGACCACCAAAGGCTACTGGGTGGTGGGGGACATTGCGGTGGAGCTGCCCAGGGAGGGGCCGCCGGTGCGTGCGTGGAGCCTCCTGGACGTGCTCGATCCCTACCATTGCAACCCGGCGTTCTTTACCCCGTTCTGGCTACTCCTCTACCCGGACGCACCCGGCGGGCCCAAAGACTGGTCCCACGGGAACGCCATCAAATTCGACCCCGGCGATCACAGCTACTTGCTCTCCCTGGCAAACCAGGACCTGGTGGTGAAGCTGGATCGCGACACAGGCGCGCCGATCTGGTCGCTCGGGGAGGCGGGGGACGTCGCACTGGAGGGGGGCAGCGAGTGGTTCTCGGTCCCCCACGGGGCGGAGTGGATCCCTGACGGACGGGTGCTCCTCTACGACGACGGGGTCTTCAAGACTGAGAGGCGCAGCCGTGTTGTCGAGTACACGCTGAGCGCTCCCGAGGACGACGGTCCCTGGCGCGCCCGGGAGACGTGGTCCTGGGACGGTGGGGACACCCCGTTCTACTGCATGGGCCCCGCGGATGTGGACTCACTGGCCGACGGCAGCCTGCTGGTCCTCCATGGCTCCCTGGTCGAACACCCCGATGAGTCGCCCTTCGGGACCGGCAACCGGCTGTGGGTCCGGCTGGAGATCCTCCGGAGGGAGCCTGCGGGGGAGCGAGTCTTCGGCCTGGATATCGGGGGCCCGGCGGACCCGAACGCGAAGAAGATCACCTCCTTCGCAGCGGAGCGAATTCCTGGGCTCTATCCCCCGGGCTGGAAGGTGGAGCGCCGGTAGCCTCCGGCGACCACAACCTGCGAGCAGCCCTGCGCAGGGCTTGAGTGTGGATGGCTCGATGGGTGCGTCTGCGGCATCTGCCCCGACGGAACCATCTGCAACCACGAGACAGCGGAGTTGACCATGAACCGGCCCAAGGGGCTCCAATGGAACCACGTGATCCTGCCGGACCTCCAGGCGCCGCCTGGTCGTGGCACAGGTCCGTCCCAGGCACTCAAGACGCTGGATGAAGCACGGTTGCTCCCGGCGAACTGACCTCACCAGGACGTTACCTCATGGCCAAGGAGGTCGTCCAGACTACTTGGAATGGTACAGGAAGCCTATGTAGCCGTGTCCAATACGTTCTTCACCAGGGGGCAGCCCTGGGCCCCGTTGGGGCAGGGTAGAGAGAGGAGGGAACTCTGACCGCGTCGAGGTCGATGTCCATCTCCGGATCGAGGGACTGGGCCATGCGGTACTCGTCCAGGGCCAGGGAGGGCCAGCCCATCCCCTGGTACGCGATGCCGAGGAGGAGGTGCGTCTTCGCATCGTCGGCCTTGAGCACTTCCAGGCACGGGATAGCGCGGCGGGGCTTGCCCGCGGCGAGGTACTCCTCAGTCAGCGCGTGGCAGTCCGCGGCCGTCGCATCGGGCTGCGACAGCTGTAACTCCTTCCTGGCGAAGGACACCTCACAGGCTGCAGCCTCATCGCCCGGGTCGACGCGCAGCAGCGCCTCGGCCGCGGTGAGCACGCGATCCCAGCGGCGCTCGCGGATGTCGTGCTCCAGCGAATACGACGGCTGCGGGGACTGTGGGGAGCGGAGGTAGATCCAGTCCTCGGGGCCGGCGTCGCCTCGGGCCGTGCCTCGGCCCGTGATGTCGAAGATCGACACCGGATCGTCCTTGTACTCCACGGGCGTCCCGAAAATCTGCTCCAGATACCCGTCGATGGTTCGGGCCGTTCCGAATCGCAGGAAGTTTCGGCTCAACACCACGTGTCCGAAGCCGAGAGCGGCCATGGCACGTAGGTCTCGCTCTGCGATGGGGAGCGGTGGGGTCTCGGGCGCACGCTGCCAGTTGAGGACGTTCTGGATGAGCGTGTTGTTATCGATGAAGTCCCAGTAGATCGGCGACGGGTTGAGTGTAGTCTCCATGCCGGAGACGATGCGCTTGCCGTGGATGATCTGGTAGTGCATTTCGTGGGCGCGCCAGCGAGGAACCGGATAGGTCCTCTCCTCCTCCTTGGTGGGCTTCTCGAGCATCATCGGCACGCTGAGGATGGCCCCCGCTTCCTCTCGTTCGAGTATCTCGGCGTAGATTCGCGGCACCCGCGGGAGCTCACCGATGCGGGCCGGGAACGCACCGAGGTGTCGAACTCCGGTCTCCACGAAGAGCAGCGCGATCATCACAACGACCAAGGCAGCGCGACGCGGGGGACTCTTTCCCCAACGCAAGAGGAGCTGACGCGCACCCAGGCCAGCGAGGACCAACACGGAGAGCCACACGACGATCATGAAACGGAACGGGAACCGGAACCGCGAGAAGACGGAGCCCAGTTGATAGTACAGGATTGCGGGCAGACGGGTCAACTCCTGCTCAGGTCCGGGGCTGACATGGTACGGCCCGAGGGCCAGCAAGAAGAAGAAGACTGCCAGCAGAAACCACGGTGCTGCACGCCTTCTGTCCAGGAGGAGGCCCGCCAGCGCCAGAATCACGACCACGATCTGGACCTGCGACGAGGGGCCACCCCACTGCACCGGGTTCGTAACGATGATCCGCTCCGCCCTCGTCAAGGCACGCAGGGAATCCGGGATCTGGAGCAACGAGAAGTCCACCATCGTCTCGGGAACGGCGGCGGCGGGGCCCGTGGACACGAAGATCAGCAGTAGCGGACCCATCAGCGCCAGGGACACAACCCCGAAGACAACCAGCCGTTGCAGGGTGCATCGATCCGGCCAGCGCCTCCGTGAAGCAAGGACGTAGAGGGCGAGAACAACGGTCACCAAGAGGTAGATCACTGCGTAGCCCAGACACGATAGGGTCCCGACGAAGAGGAACAAGGACGCAGCCAGGGAATTGCGGTACCCGGGCTCGTTCAACGTCCGCAGCAGGAAGAGGAGGTAGAAGAGCGCCCAGCCCACGGACATCTGACCCATATTCAGCGCGCGGAGCAAGAAATGCATATAGGGCAGGGCTGTGAGCATCACCCCCGACAAGAAGGCCGCCAGTCGATGGTCCGTCACGTAGAACACGAGCCGATACATGGCGTAGGCGTTGAAGATGAGGAGGCCGATGGCCACGAGGTTGATAGCAGGCACCAGTCCGAACAGGGGCTGGAGCGGCGCGGTGAATGCCACATTAAGGCACACCCCGTTCTTGACCAGAAAATCAACGCTTCCAACGGGGAACAGGACCGAGTAGGCATGATACGGGTTGTGCAGTTGCCCCAGCGCGGTGCCGAACCAATGGCAGAACCAGACATGAAACAGCGAATCATGGGCCGACGCGGCCCCGGGAATGTGGGTCCCCATGTGCAGCACCAGCGGGTAGGTCATTGCGACCACAATCAGGAGGTAGGCTGGCATCACGAAGACCGACGGCTTCAGGCTCCGCTTCATGTTCTCACCATCAGACCTGTTTCGTGAAACAAGTAGCGTGGATCGACGAGGCCAAGAGGTCCGAGGTCGTCATCCAATATCCTCACTGCAACAAGACCACCGAGCCAAAGAGACGAGCAGATCAAGGCGCCGTCACCGCGTCCAAGTCTGGGAATCTCTGTCAGGGAGGACCGGGATCATCATAACCGGGCGAGTACTCTCGCCACGGCTTCTACCTCCCATGGAAGTATAGGAATGGCGCTTCGCGGGAGTCAAGGGTCGCTGCAAAGGACCTTACCCAAAATCTGAGTGCCGCCGCCCGCTCTGAGATGATGTCCGCTTCTGTGTGGGGTTACGCACCAGATCCCGGCCACGAATTCTTCATCCATTCCCAGCCATCTGGGTTGCCTCTGCCAAAGTAGTTGGGTTGACCGGGGCCAAACTGAATGACGAGGCTTGTGGACTTTTCAAAGCCGGGAATGTGGTTGAGCCTGTCGTTTGCCAAAACTCAGCTGCGATGAAGGACCAGTTCGAGAATTGGGCCGGCGCGCTCATCATCGTCAAG
>CAZNWW010000444.1:0-4122 GCA_964576155.1 uncultured Myxococcales bacterium
GTTCAGGCGCGCCAGGGTAAATGGAAGGATTGCCATCATTGCAGTCGTCCGCGGCCAAGACATGATCATCTGGCTGGCTGCATGCATAGGTCACATCCGTGGTCACGCCGTAGCCATCGCCATCGCCATCAAAATAATATGCAGTGGCTGTGCTCAAATCCAAGCTGTCATCGTCTTCGTCGATGAGCAAATCGCAGTCGTTATCGATCTCATCGCAGACTTCATCTGCATCGGGGTGAATCCCGGGGTCAGCATCATCGCAGTCCCCGTCATTTTCGGAAAAACCGTCACCGTCATCATCACTGTCATTGGGATCACCTGAATCCTCTCCGACGTATTCGGTATCTTTATCGCCGATCATGTCCTCGGGGATCATGTCCGAGAGGAAGCCGTCGTCCTCGGTGTCGATGTTGGGGGCGTCGATGCCGATGTCGTCGCCCGTTGCGTCGGGCGTGGGCGCGTCTCCCGTCGAGACGGTGACGTCGTTACTACAAGCGGCTAAGAAGGCCAGGGCGGCGATTATCGCCAGGATCTTCAGTCGGATCATGGGTTCCTCCGATTCGAGAACTTCTGATTGTTCATTTAGACTCATCGAGTCAATTGCGAGGATAGGGGATTTGATCGATGGATACAATAGGGAACGGCGCCCGAAAAGGATTTTAATGGGCGGGTAAGCGGGTAAGAACTTTCATCCGTATTTCTTACCTCCAGGCCAAGTATCGGAGACCCGATCCGGTGGTGTCAATGTGCGTACTCCTCAGCGTCAAGTCTATTTTCCGCGCGCAGGTGGGATTGTCGCTCGGCAGTGTGGCGGTCGATGGTGAGGTCGGGGGGCAAGCGAAGCACTCCCGGGATGTGAGTCGCACTTTATGTGCGGCGAGCAGACCGGGATGTTCCCCGGCCCACCAGCGGACGCCACACCCCGTCCACCGCAAGGAACCCTGAGGTCCATGCCTAGTAGATGGTCTCCACAGACACGTTCTGGTAGTAGTGCTCCAGGATGTCGATGAAGTTCCGTCCGTGCTTCGCCATTCCCATGGCCCCGTTCTGACACATGCCCACGCCGTGGCCGAAGCCACCGCCGGTGAGGACCCACTCGCCCTTGGCATCCTTCGAGGGTGGTGTCACGACGAAGGCGCTGCTCTTGAGACCCCCCAGGAGGCGCCGGATCACCAGCTCACCCTTGATGCGCGAGGTCTTGCGGGTGCCCTGGATCTCCAGGTGGTTGATCCGCCCGGAGCAGCCCCGGTGCAGCGGGATCAGGGCCTTCACGTGACCCACGCCCTGCTTCTTCACCAGCGCGTCCAGCTTGCCCGAAGCGAGGCGCACGGCCCAGCGCAGGGTGGAGCCGGCCTTCCCCGACTCGGCGGCCCAGGAGCGCGGCGGCCGCGCGAAGAAGGTCACAGCGCCCGCCTCGGTGGTGAGATCCAAATCGAGGGGCTTGGTCCGCAGATCCCAGCGCCCCCGCAGCTCCGGAGACTCGACACCCTCCCAGGCCTCCTCGGAGTCCTCGGTGTGGCCCCCGCTGTTGGAGTGATACCGGCAGTCCGCCAGACGATCCCCGTGGAAGAGCAGCCGGCCCCGGGTCTCCTTCACCGCGCGGGTGGCCCGGGACTTCTCGGCCTTGCTCCCCTTGTATACCTGGCAGTGCTGGTGGCCGCAGATCAGGAAGGGATCCGCCAGGTGGCGGCGCCCGATCTTGGATAGAAGCTCGTTCCGGGCTGCGACGGCCTGGGCCTTCAAGGCCTCCATGGGCGCGGACGAGTACATCTCCGCGGGGACGAGTCCCGCAAGGACCCTCTCCGCGGGGAGGAGGTTGGCCACAGCGAGCTTCCCCGCCGCGTCCACCGCGATGTAGAACCGACCTGCGTAGGTCCGATCCTCCCGCCCGTGCCAGTTGAAGCCGCGGCCGTATTCCACCTGCTTGATCGTAAGGTCGCCGCCGTCCGCGGGCGCGAACCAGATAGCGTCCTGCGCGGTGACGGTCACGGTCCGATCCGCGCTGCGGAGGCGGATCGTGCCCCGAGGGCGGCTCCTGACAACACGCGTGCTGCGGCATTTAGCGCCGTGGGCAGCGGAGAGCGCTCGGGCCGCCTTGGTCGCCGGGGCCCCGCTGTCGTGGCGCTTCGGCGCCAGGAGGAGGGTCTCCCGGGTGTCCAGGGTCTTGCCGAAGAAACCGAAGAGCGTGCCGATCTCCATCTGGCCCGGATCGCCGTCGAGGCGCTCCTTCCACCGGGCCCGCGCTGCGCGGAGGGCTGTGAAGTCCCGGGTGGGGACCGCCTCGAGGATCACCACCCACTCCACCACGGCCGGAGTAACCCCCCGGGCGTCCACGGTCCAGGTCCCGTTGCCGGCCACCTTCACGGCCGGACCATCGGGGCCCGAGGGGTGGATAATCAGGCCGCCGGCGGCCTGGAGCCGGATCCGATCCTGGCGATCCATCAACCCGATGGGCACCATGGGTTGTCGATCTTCGGAGAAAAGAAGCCGGTTGGAGAAGAGGAGCGCGGCCTCGTCCCGGCGAGCCACCTCGTCCTGGGCCGACGCGGCCGAGGAGCTGATGGTGCAGAACAGCACCAGCCACAGGAGCTTCGGGGTTCTCGAAGGTGTGCGCATGGTCTCCTCCACGGTCCGAGCCCAGTCTACCGGGAGCGATCCGCCGGGCAACTTTTAGTTTGGCTTCCGGACGGTTCCCCCCTATCATCGGAAGTCGGCACAAGGAGACCCGATGGGCGTCAAACAGCGGTACCAGGTGATCGAGCGGATAGACGCCGGGGGCATGGCCGAGATCTTCAAGGGCCGGGCCCTCTCCCTGGACGGGATCGAGCGTCCTGTGGCGATCAAGAGGATCCTCCCCTCCTTGTCTCAGAACCGAAAGTTCTTGAAGATGTTCATCGACGAAGCGCGCCTCTCCATGCGCCTCAGCCACGCAAACATCGTACAGGTCTTTGACGTCGGGCGGGCAGACGACACCTACTTCCTCGTCATGGAGTTCGTGGACGGCAGCAACATCCGGCGCATCGTCCAGAAGGCCGCAGAGATCGGGTACCAACTCCCCGTGGCCGTGGCCTTGAACATCGTCATCGAGATCTGCCGGGGGCTGGCCACCGCGCACGAAGCCTCGGACGCCACCGGGGCGCCCCTTGGGATCGTCCACCGGGACGTCAGCCCGCCCAACATCCTGATCTCCTGGTCCGGCGAGGTGAAGATCACCGACTTCGGTCTTGCCAAGGCCGTCTCCCAACTGGAGCGCACCGAGCCCGGCGTGGTGAAGGGAAAGTTCAGCTACCTCTCCCCGGAGGCCGCGGAGGGCAAGGACGTCGACGCTCGCTCGGACATCTTCAGCGCGGGCATCATCCTCCACGAGCTCCTGACGAACCGACGCCTCTTCATGGGAAAGAGCGACCTGGAGACCGTGGAGCTGGTGAAGAAGTGCCAGATCCCTTCTCCCTCGTCGATCCGAGATGCGGTGAAGCCGGAGCTGGACACCATCGTCCAGAAGGCCCTGGCCAGGGACCGGCGGCGGCGGTACGGGTCAGCCAGGGAGTTCGGCGACGACCTGGCCGACTTCCTCTTCGCGAACGGCATGAAGGTCACCGGCTTCGATGTGGCCCGTACCATGCGGGAGCTCTTCGGCAGGAAGGACACCCTCGACGGCTACGAGATACGAATCCAGGAGATGATCCGGGAGGAGGTCCTGAGCCTCTCCATGATGGGCCTCCTGGACAGCGCCTCCCCGAAGGGCCGGGCCGAGCCGATCGATATCGCCGGGTTCGAGCAGGGGCGGAGCCTCCTGGACGATGTCTGGGGTGACCTCTCCGCTCAGCCCGCTGAGAGCACCTCCCAAGGGACCGCCACCGGGGACTTCGCCGCGCTGAATTCGGAGGTAACAGGCTCTGGCGTCTCCGAGCCGGACTCGAAGGTCAAGAAACCAAAGACCGGGAAAAAGAAGAAGTCGAAGAAGGGCAAGAAGCCCAAGCAGAAGAAGAAGGCCGCGAAGGACTCCAAGAAGCCCGCCGACGATAAGCCGACGGGCAAGGGCAAGGCCGTCAAGGTAGCAATGTTCGTGATCCTCCTCGGCCTGGTCGCCGGCGCTGCGTGGGCGGTAGGCAGCGGCAAACT
>CAZNWW010000445.1:0-3331 GCA_964576155.1 uncultured Myxococcales bacterium
GATCAGCGACGATACGGGTCCCTGTGAGGTCGCTCCCCTGGCTCCCGTCGGTCTCCAGGTTCAACACGTCTCCCTGCTCGAGGTAGAAGGTGTACGGCTGGGGTGGATTGGCCTGCATGGACTGGACGTTGGAGCCGCCCAGGATCGGCGACGAGGGCCAGATCTCGACCTTGGTCACGTCCTCTGTGGTTCCAACGACGGTGGCGAACCCGCGGATGGTGTACCCGGAAGTCCGCATGGGCCATCCCATCACCAGGTACTCCATCCCCACTGCGTTGGAGGGCAACAGCAGCGACGCGTCATTGGTGAAGATATTGAGCCCGTTCAACGGGTTGAACTGGTGCATGGTCACCGGAGCGGTGGACTCGACCCGGAAGGACTTGTTGGTGTGGATGCTCCCATCGATGTCGTGACCCGTGGGCAGCATGAAGATCTTGAGTTGCCCGTCGGTTACGATCAGGTTGTCCACCTCGAGGGCCTGGGCGGTCAACGGCGTCGGCGGATCGAGGCTCATGTCCGTGATAGTGATCTCCGCGTTCCCCGCGCCCATGGGCACGGAGACCACGAGGGCCACGGGCTCGTACTGGCCACCCTCGATGTTGTCCAGGTCCACGGCCCAGTAGTCGCAGCCGAGGTAGCTGTTCTCCTTGAGGTTCACCTCACACGCGGAGATGCACGCTCCATCCTGACAGATGCCGTTGTCGCATTCCTGAATGATGGTCCAGGCGTACTTGCCCAGATCATTGAGCATACACTCCTGGACCGCGGTCATCCCCTTGCAGATGACCTGGTCCGGCGGACATACGTAGTCGACGCACATGCCCTCGTAGCAGGTGTGGCCCGCTTCACAATATCCGGCCTCCCACTGGGTGCCCGCGGTGTTGCACCTGGAGTAGGACGCCGACCCGAGGCAGAGGCCCTCGAGCTCCCACGGGGAACACATGATGGGCAAGCAAAAGCCGTTGTCGCATGCATGATCCACGGCGCAGGGGGACTCGTTGTAGGCTGAGCCGGCCTCGTTGCAGATCCCCTGGGTGGTCCCGTCGATGCAGGTCGGTGTGCCCGGTTGGCAGAACAGGGCCGTCTCCGCCTCGCCTGCGACGTCCTGGGGCCCGATCAGATCCAGTCCGGGGATCGAGTCCTGAGGACCGATCGTGGCGTCCTGGCCGGGGAAGATCGTGTCCTTTACGGGAACCGTCGTCTCATCGATACAGACGGCCTTCTTGCACGCCTTGACGCAGATCTCGTCTACGAGCCACTGGTGTTCCCCACTGACGTTGGTGCAAATCAGGATGGCCGGATACCCCCCCTCTTCCTTGTCGTAGCCACAAGCAAGCTCGTCCTCCTGGCCCGGCTCGCAGGACTGGAGCGCAATGTGGGGAGGGGCCCCGCTGTCTCCGCATCCCACCATGAGAAGCAAGCTTGACAACGCCAGCAATGTCACGTGTCTACGCATCGTCCAACCTCCCCCCGTGCCATCAAGCATCGGAGCGGTGTACTCGTATCAGGCCCTCTCGTCGAATGCGGTGCAGGTAGGAATAGACCTTCAGCTCGGGGAGCTTCGAGGCCTCGATAACCTCCACGATGGGCCGGGCCCCGTTGACCTGTTCGAGGAGCGCCTCGACCTCGGCCCGCTGGTAGAAGTATCGATCCCCGATAACCGCGTCCTCATGGCGCTCGATCAGAGCACTCGGCTCGCCGACGATGCGGTGGTAGAGGTCGTAGAGCTTCTGCTGGTTGATGGTGAGGAAGCGCTCGAGCTCTTCGGTGCCTTCGCCAGAATCAAGGAGACGCGCCAGGGAATTCAGCGCGCCCTCGTTGTCCCCCATCTTGAACAGCCAAAGGACATCCTCATAGAGCTTGTCGTGGAGCGGTCCCCAGACGTGGGGTACGCCGGCGATCAGATCCATGGCGAGGGTCGGTGCGGCCTCGCTCTCATCGGGGAGCTTCTCATCTGCCGAAACGACCTCGATCTCCGGGGTGTCCGGAGCGGCCTCCTCGACAACGACTTCGACCGCAGGCTCGGCAGCCTCCGAGGACACCTCCGCTATCGCCGCTTCCACCTCGGCGAGGTCCATCACCGCCGTAGCGCTGGTATCCTCGGATTCCAGGACTACGGTCTCCTCAGCCGCAGCCTCGACGGCCTCCGGAAGCCGCAGGAGCTCGACACGTTCATCCATGGCGACCATGAGATCATCGAGGACGGCGAGGCACTCCAGCGCCTCCGGCCCAAGGCGGGCCTTGCCCACCGCAGACTTCCCGGTGAGAATCCGCGCAAGTCGCAGGTGAAGAGCCAGATTGACCGGTGGTGCCATCAAACCTCCCGGAGATAGTCGTCGGACTAGTTTATATGGGGGCGTTTGGTTGTTCAAGCAAAAGGGCTCTGATAGACTTCCATCTGCCGGTGAGGTTGCCGGCCTGGAGACGGAATGGTGCGCAAACCACAGCCCCCGAAAACCAGCAAGGGTGACCTCGACTTCCCTTGGGAAGGGAACCAGTTCCTGGAGGAGGACACCTCCGATTACCCCGAACTGGCAGGCAGGGCGTCTGATCCCGCCGAAGATACGGTTGATCGAGGGCTCGTGGACGAACCTGCCGCCGAGGTCACGGGGCAGATCTTCGAGGACACGGATCGGGCGGTAGAGGACACGGACCAGGAGGCCGAGGACACGTCCGAGATCCTGGAGGAGGAGGAGGACAAGCGCGGCGCTGCCTCCAGGGAGGCTTCGCGCAGCACCGAGCCCACCCCCGGGGAGCGCTTCTTCCCCGATATACCCGAGCTCGCCCGGGACGAGGAAGGCTCCGCCGTATCCGGTCTCTTGCGAACCGCCGACGAGATCTCCCGAATCATCACTCTGAACCTGCCCCGCCCGGGGCCATTCCTCCAGTGGTACGGCTCCCTGAAGCCCGAGCAACGGCGCCGGGTCTACAAGGGGCTGTGGATGTTCTGCGCCAGCTCCTTGATCATCACCCTCTTCAGCCTGGCCATTGTGGTGATCTTCCCGTTGATGGAGGACCACTTCACGGTGAGCTTCGGGCCACGGCCCAAACATCCGGTCCGATTCCTCCCGAAGGAGGGTGCGGCCTTCGCGCTGGTGGAGGACCGCCCGTACGGGCATGACCGGTTCATAGCAGGGATGGACTGCATCTGGGTGACCACAGATCCGGTCCGCGGGGCTGCGATGGCAGGCTTCGGCCCTTTCCTCGAGTACGAGGGCGAGATAGTTGCGCTGCTGGACGGCCGTCAGACCTGGAACGGAATGACCCGGCTCTACTTCAAACGCGGGGATATCCCACCGGACCAGCCTGTCGACCTCGTGATCCCCGTGGA
>CAZNWW010000445.1:3341-4122 GCA_964576155.1 uncultured Myxococcales bacterium
GCATCCGCGGCACGTCCGGCTTCGCCGAGTGGTACTCGGCTCTGGGCCCATTCGGCGGTACGATCCCCCTCGACGACGGGCCTGGCTACCGCCTCGCCTCTCCGGGGGGCGACGTCCCGGCCCGGGTATTGCTGGGGCCCGTCATCTTCAAAGAGGACATCGAATGAGTCCTCCGCGTCTGAGGTTCTCCGGCGCGGCCTCGGTCCTCCTCCCGCTGCTTGTGTTCATCTCCCTCGTCGGCTGCCCGGACAGCTCCCCCGGCAGGTACGACTACCACTCCGGTGGTGACGACTCCGGTGGGCCGAAGCCCCTGGACGTCACCGCAGCGATTCCGGACGGAGACGCGGCGCCGCCACCCCCGGACCTTGTCCTCCCTGACCTGCCTCCGCCTCCCACGGTACGGGAGTGCGTCATCCACCTGTCCATGGACGCGCCCGGCGAAGACTCCGTGGCCGTAGCCGGGGAGTTCACGGGCTGGGCGGACGGTGAGGTGCCCCTGGAGGACCCGGACGGAGACGGGACATGGGAGTTGGCTCTGGACGCCACGACCGTGGCCCCCGGGAGCTACGGATACAAGTTCCACACGGGCTCGGACCAATGGATCCTCGATCCCGCCAACCCCCTGGCCAAATGGATTGAGGGCGTGGAAAACTCGAAGCTGGTGATCCCGGACTGCGCCCTCCCCGAGCTCCGCCTCATGGCCCTCGAGGTGGACGCGGATGCCGGCACCCTGGTCGCGGTCGTCGCGGCAGTTGACGGCGTCGGTGGGGAGGGGATCGAT
>CAZNWW010000446.1:0-666 GCA_964576155.1 uncultured Myxococcales bacterium
TGGGCTCGGCCTTGGGCTCGGCCTTGGGCTCGGCCTTGGGCTCGGCCTTGGGCTCCGGCTTCGGCTCTGTGGGAGGGGTCTCTGGCCCCGATTCCGGCTTCTTCTCGTCACTCCCGGGCTTCGTCTCGCCGGTGCTCTCGGCCTGGATCTTCTTGACCTCCAGGACCACCTCGGCCTCTGTGAGGACCGGAGTGTACATCTCCATCAGGGACTTGAAGACCGCCTCGGCCTCGGGGAGCATCTGGTATTGGAGATTCTCACCGATCTCGGCCAGCTTCTCATTGGGCTTGATGTCCATGAGCTTCTTGTGCATGGCCGAATAGGACTTGAGCTTCTTCTTGTCGTCGGCGGTCTTCTTCTTCTTTGCCTTGAGGACCTTGATCTTCTCGTCGAGCTGCTTGGCGTACTGGCCGGCCTTGGCGGACGCGACCTTGTACTCCTTCTCCATCTCGTCCTTGCGCTTGGCGATCTTCTCCTGGAGGGCCTTCTGTGCGGCGGCCTCCTCCTTCATCTGCTCTTCCATCTTACGCATCTGCTCTTTGAGCTTCAGCGTGTTCTCCTTGGCCTTCACGGCCTCGGCGGTGTCCAGGCCCTGGGCCTGAGCGAGCGCAATGTACTGATCGTAAGCCGCCACGGCTTTGTCGAACTCTGTGAGGCGGGTCGCAT
>CAZNWW010000446.1:676-3469 GCA_964576155.1 uncultured Myxococcales bacterium
CCTCGACTGCCTTCTGCCACCAGACAAAGCCCTCCTCGTAGTCGGTCATCCCGACCTGGCAGGAGCCCTTCCCGATCATGGCCTCGATGTTGTCCGGCCGCGAAATAAGAACGTATTCGTACTGCTCGAGGGCCTTTTGGTAGTTCAGGTAGTTCAAGTAGATCGCGGCCACGTTGAGACGCGCGGAGAGGTTGCCCTCGTTGAGCTGGATGGCGATGCGGAAGTGGCGCACCGCCTTCGGGGTCAGCCCCAGCTTGTAGGAGGCCAGGCCGAGGTTGTTGTGGGCTTCGGTGGAGCCCTTGTCCAGCTTGAGGACCTTGTTCTCGAAGACCCACTTGGCGATGGTGTACTCGCCGCGCTGCATGTAGATCAGGCCGCGGGTGTTCAGCGCCACGACATTGGTGGGCTTTACAGCAAGGACGTTCTCGACGAAGTCCTCGGCACGGTTCAGGTATTCGAGGCGGTTGGCCTCGTCCTGCTCGTGCTCGGTGCGCAGCAGCCAGTACAGGGCCAGCGCGTTGTTGGCTTCGATGTTGTCCTGGTTCTGGACGATGACCTGGTCGAAGAGGTCTTTGGCCTTCTTGGTCAGGTTGTCCGCCTCGATGTCCTGGCCGATATCATAGTTCTCTTTGGCCATGCCCAGGTAGACCTTGCCGATGTAGCCCTTGGCCGTGCCGGACTCGGGGTTCGCGTCCAGGGCCCGTTGGTACACCTCGAGAGCCTTCGCGGGCTGGCGCGTCCGCTCGTAGACCATGCCCAGGTTGAAGTAGGCCTCCAGGAAGGCCTTGTCCTTGGTAATGGCGTCCTCAAAGGAGGTCACTGCGGACTCGTAGTCCATCATGGAGAAGAGAGAGATCACGCCGTCCCGGAAGGACTTCTGCGCCTCGATGTCCACGCCGGGTACGAACTCGGGCTTCTCGGGGACGATGATCTCGCGCTTCTCGAGGCTGCGCCGAAGCTCATCACGTCGCCTGTCCTCTTCAGCCTTCTTCTTCCGCTCAGCCTCGAGGCGCTTCTGAGCCTCAGGGTCGAGCTGCGGCGTATCGCCCTCGGTCCCACCCTTGGTGGTCGCTGGTTCGCAGGCCCCGACCGCCAAGGCGAGAAGGAGGACGAGGGACAGACGCATCCAAATCGTGACGTTCATCTTGATTCTCCGCATCACCGGCCCCCTCACTTCGTCGCCTCGCCGGCCTTGGCCTCTTCTGGCTTGCCAGCGTCGAGCTTCGTTCCGCCTTCCTCGAGACCCTGCCCTTCCTCATCGATCTCGGGCTCGGTCTCCTTCTTCTTGGGCTGGAAGGCGACGAAATCCACGTAAGTGTCCCCACGGGTCAGGGTGCGGATGAAGCTGGTGGAGGTCAGGGTATCGCGGAGCTTGTCCGTGACCACGAGGGGCTCCTCTGCGATGGGGAAGTCGTTGGGGGTGACCTTGGCGGCCATGATGCCTGACTTCTTCGACCACTCGGAGTAGACGCCCATCTTGTGGGCCATCTGGATCGCCTGCTTGAAGTTCGCCCTGGCCTTCTCCTCGACCGGAGCAGCGAAGTCCTCCAGGGCTACCTTGTATTCGTCCTCCTCCCATTCCTCGAGACCGGCGGGCATGGGCACAGCGTAGAGGGTCTCGGCGAACTCGTAGTAGAGGAGTCCGATCTTGTAGTAGGCCGCTGCCGCCCAGGTCCGGGAACGGAAATCGAGGATATTGACGAAGAGCGTCTCCGCCACCTGGTGCTTCTTCGCCTTCTCCTCGAGGGATTTGTCCAGGCGGTAGAAGGTCCGGGTGTCGAGCTTGTAGGTCATGAAGTCGTGGTAGGCGTACTCGGCGACGTAGAAGGCCACCTGCGCAGCGAAGATCCTCGACGGCTTCTTGATGCCGCTCTTCCCGTACTTCGAGAAGCGCTTGAGGACCGCGGAGCAGAGGCGCTGGACGGTGCGCCGGTTCTTCAGCTTGTCCTTCTTGAAGAGGACCTCCGCAGCCCGAGCCGTGGATTCGAGGTAGATGCCCGTCTTCTTGGTGTACTTCTTGGCCGAGGCCGTGAAGGTCTTGTACGCGCTGTCCAGATCGCCCTTGGTCTGCTGGAGCCGCCCGATCTTCAGGTACGCGGACGCGGAGCGATCATCCTTGGGGAAGAGCTTCCTGAACTCCTTGAGGGCCGCAATAGCGCTGTCGTAGTCTTTGAGGGCCTCGTAGATGGTGGCCGCGTTGATGATCGCGCTGGGCGTGCCTGGACTTTTCTTGAACTTCTTCATCGCCATGAAGGCTTCGGCGGCCTTGGTGAACTGGGTCTGGGCCTCGTAGATCTGGGCGATGACGAACTGGGCCTCGGCGGCCTTGGCGCTCTTCGGGTACTTGCGGATCAGGTTCTCGTAGTTCTCGATGGCCTTCTTGAGTCGCTTCTGCTTCGCGTAGAGGTAGGCCATGGTGTACGTGGTGTACGCCATGATCTCCTTGTTGTTCCGGAACTCCTTTCGCAGCTTGGAGAGCTGCTCAAGAGAGGCGGTGGTCTTGCCCTCGGTCTCCAGATCCTTCGCCTTCCGAGTCATGGCTGTCGCGACGATGAGCTGCAGGTCCTTCTTTGTCTTGAAGAGGAAGTTCTTCGTCTTGATCAGGCGCCTGGCCCACTCCTCGACCATTTCCCAGTTCCCGACCCGGTAATAGGAGTCCATGATCAGGGTCGCGGCGATCGCTGCGAAGCGGTGCTTCGGGTCATACTTGAAGATGTTCTGGAAGCGGAGCACCGCCTCCTCGAACATGCCGTGCTTGTAGAAGGTCTCCGCGGCGATGTACATGATGTTGGG
>CAZNWW010000446.1:3479-4114 GCA_964576155.1 uncultured Myxococcales bacterium
CTTCTTGCGGAACGCAGGATCCTCGCGGGCCTTGAGGAGAAGCTGCGTGTACTTGTCCGCGGCCTTGATGAAGTCCTCCTCCAGAGGATGGAGGTCAGTGCGCGAAATGTCCTTGGCGTCTTCACGCATCTCGTCTGCGGAGATCTTCTTCACCTGGATCTGCTTGCCGCGGGTGGTCCGCTTCCGCAAACCCTCCTCGACCATCAACGCTTCCATGCAGTAGATAACGCCCAGAGCCGAGTCTTCGACGAACTTGCCCTTGGTGTCTTTCTGGATCACCTGCTTATACTGCTCGGCCGCGTTCTTGAAGTCGCTGAGGTTGAAGTACAGGATCTCTGCGTACCAGAAGTTCACCTCATAGGAGCGGGGTGAGTTCGGGTACCGTGCGATGTAGTGTGCGTAGTACTTGGCAGCGTTCGCGTACATAGGCGCGGCGTCCTTGCTGCGCTTCTTCTTTTCGAGCTTGTCGCCGGTGACGTGGTAGTAGTTCGCCACGAAGAAGATCGCCTCTTCGACCATACCGAGGCCTGTATCCACGGCCTCCTGGTCGTCCTTGTTGGCGATCATCCAGCGAGACTCTTTCGCGAAGTAGGCCATCATCTCTTTGACGACCCGCTCGGTCTCGCCGGACCCGC
>CAZNWW010000447.1:0-4104 GCA_964576155.1 uncultured Myxococcales bacterium
AGCCCTCGGTGGCGGACCTCACGAAGATGCCCCACCTGCTCATCGCCGGCACCACTGGCTCCGGAAAGAGCATCGCTATCCACTCGTTCATCATGAGCGTCCTCTTCAGGCATACGCCCGAAGAGGTACGGTTCCTCCTCATCGATCCAAAGATGCTGGAGCTGACGGCGTACAAGAACATCCCCCACCTGCTGCATCCTGTGGTCATCGAGCCCAAAGACGCTACGGTCGCCCTGCGCTGGGCCGTGAGCGAGATGGAGCGTCGGAACCGCCTCATGTCCGAGGCCGGGGTGCCGAACGTCGCGGAGTACAATGCCCTCGTGCGCGCAGACAAGCATGAGGAGCGGGAGTCCCTCCCGTACATCGTGGTGGTCATCGATGAGCTCGCGGATCTCATGATGGTCGCCGGGAAGCAGGTGGAGATCATCATAGCGCGGCTGGCGCAGCTCGCCCGGGCCGCCGGCATACACATGATGATCGCGACCCAGAATCCAACGATCAAGGTGGTCACGGGCATCATCAAGGCCAACATGCCCACCCGGATCTCATTCAAGGTCCGGTCCATGCAGGACTCCCGGGTGATCCTGGACCAGAACGGCGCCGACGACCTCCTGGGCTACGGCGACATGCTGCACCTGCCCTCCGGCTCCTCCAAGCTCCAGCGGGTCCATGGCGCGTTCGTCTCCACCGAGGAGCGGAACCGGGTCGTGGAGTTCCTCCGGAACCAGGGAATGCCCAAGTACAACGACGAGATCATGCGCGCGTGCATCGACGCCAAGGAGGCCGATCAGGATGCGGACCTCGGCACCGCCGCATCCTCCGGTGCGGGCGCTGATATCTACGAGCAGGCAGTTGCCCTTGCAGCGCAGCTTGGAAGGATCTCCACCTCCAAGATCCAGCAAGTCCTCGAGATCGGGTATAACCGGGCGGCACGGATCATGAACCGCATGGAGAAGGAGGGCCTCGTAGGCCCCCTGGAGGGTGCTGGGAAGCCCCGAATCTTCCTGGGCTGATCTTTAAAAAAATGCCGCGCTTTCGCCGCATCGCGTCAAAGATATTGGACAATTCTGATCATTTCAGTATCATGTCTCTCATGGTACGAAACTCACCAACCAGGGAAGAGTTGCTCGAAGAGGTGGAACGCCTGCGCCGCACCGTGGCCCGCCTCTCGGGGCAAACGACGCAGGTCTCGTACCTCACGTCGACGCCCACCAGTGCTGCCCGGCTCACGCCGCGGCCTGTGACCACTGAAGATATCTCCCTGATGGACGGCCTCACCCGGCACTACAACCGGCCGGCCTTCGTCACCATCGCCAACCAGAGACTCAAGGCCATCACCCGACGAGCGGTGCCGACGACCCTCATCACCTTCGGCATCGATGACATCGACGGGATCTCCTCCCGCCTCGGCGAGGAGACCGGAGACGCCGCCCGACGAGCCGCCGGGACCCTCCTCAGGGAGACATTCCGGGAGTCCGACCTCATCGGACGGCTGGATGACGACACCTTCGCGGTCCTGGCGGTGGACGCAGCCGAAGATACCACCGATCAGATCCTGGCGCGATTCGCCGAGGTGCTCGCTGGTTGGAACGGCAGCACCTCGAAGGCACCCTACCGCCTCACGGTGGAGGTCCGGATGGCGAGCTTCACCCCTGATAAGCACACCGGCGTGGAAGATCTCCTGGCTGACACAGAGGACTGAATCAGTGTGGGAGGCCCTTTGTAGCTGAGCTGAGCGGGGCAGTTCGCTCGTGCGAAACTGATGCCCTGTGGGTACAGGGCCGAACGCGAGCGACGCGAAGTGACACCATCATCAGCAGCAGGAGCATGAGGATCTGAGGAGCAGCAGCCGGACCCGTCGTACAGCCCTTGGCCCCACCCCCGCCGCCTTCGTTCACATCCGCTGATGTGCCGTCAGCCTCGAAGAGATCGGGCCAGGTCCACGGGGCGTCTGCGTTGGCGCCGTCGTTGGTCGGCCCGCCGCCGTCAGGAAACAGACCATCGGGCGCGGCTCCATCGCCGACGCCATCGGACACCAGGCCGTCGACGGTCTCGAGGCCTGCGCCGTCCACTACGTCCGTAGGTGGAGGCTCCACTGCGTCGGGGGAGGTCTCCGGAGACGGCTCCACGGGCACGCCGCAGGTCGGAGGCGCCAGGTCCTTCTTCTTCAGACAGGACGCTGCGCCGGTCGCCTCGTCGAGGCCACAGTACACATAGGCACCGAACACAGGATCCGAAGACATCTCTGTACAGTCGAACGTGGCCTCCGCTCCGTCATCACAGTAGTGGAGAACCGATTCGTCGCAGCAACCACCTTCAGGCAGCGACGGACAACCCCACGGACCAACGGAGTCAGCACCGACGTCAGCGACCACGTCGTCGTCCGGGGTCCAATCCGGGCAATAGATGGGGTTCTGTCCAGAAGGGTCGATGCCGTCACCGCCGCAGTCGTAGAATCCGGTCTGGCCCGCCTGCTTCCACCCGCAGGTGTCCAGCGGTGAAGGGAGCTGAGCACAGTGCAGCACACAGAGGAGCTGTCCGTCCTCGCAGAAGAGGGCGTCCTTCTCATCGGTACAGCAGCCGCTGAATGATACGCCTTCGCAGCCCACCTGGATCGTCTCACCCACTTTACATTCGTCCTCCGGAGGTGGCCCCACGACCTCACCGAGGTTCTCATCGCATTCAAGGGCCCAGGCGCCCTCCGGATCCGCCCCCTGGCCGCCACAGTTGTAGTGCCCGTCCTCGCCGCCGGTCCATCCACATGTGTCCAGGGGCGATGGATTGTTCCCGCAGTCGAGGCTCTGGAGCCCTGCGCCGTCACACCAGAAGATAGTGGGGCCCTGGCAGCAACCCTGCCAGGTGACTCCCTCGCAAGCCTCGGGCCACTCCACGGACACGTCCTCCTCCACGGAAGGGTCGGGGCATTGGAGGGGAAAGACCCCTTCCGGGTCAGGACCGCCCCCGCCGCAGATATATGTCTTGGTGTCCAATGACCAGCCGCAGCTCCCGCCGCAGTCGGTGACCTGTAGCACTCCATCCACACATTGGGCCAGCTTGCCATCGAAACAACAGCCCTTCACCGATATCTCACCACAGGGTGCAGGGCATTCGCCGCAATCGAAGGAGCAGGTGTCGCAGCCCTCACCGGCACCGCAGACCCCGTCTCCGCAAGGGACGGCCTGCCCGCAGCCGCCGCATTGGTCGGTGCAGCGCAGGGCACACATGGGATCCCATTCGGAAGTACAGCAGAAGGGATCCATGGCGCAGACGCAGGCTTCGCAGAAGCATCCACCGCAGCCGGGAGCGTCCGCTGCATCGCAGCCCGGCTGTGGGTCAGCGCGTAGAGGTCCTGCCACCAGCAAGGCCGGGACCAGGACTGCCAGGAACATGGATCGGGTGCTCATCTTCTACTCTCCCAAGTCGGATGTACCAGGATAGCGGGCGCGCCGGGGCTCGCGCAAGGCCATGGTTCCTCGGGTGAGGAACTTCAGATGATCCACTCACCGTCGAGGGGACCGAAGGAGATTGGGATCTTGCCGACATCCTCGATGACGAACCAGAGTGTGCCTTCTACCCGGTACGGGATGATCACGGACAGGTCGCGGGTGTCCACGTAGTCGGTCCATTGGTCGAAGAAGACAACCTCGAGGAGGTCCAGCATCGTGGTCAGGCTGACGCCCAGCGCGATGTACATGGTGCCCGACTCTCCAGCGGGGATGGTCCTTATCCGCAGCTCCGGCGGCACACCGCCGCTCCCCTCGCTCACCACCGCGAAGACCAGGTTGAGCGCTGCCGCGCCGAAGTCCTCGATGGTCACGAGCTCGGGCTCGTCCGACGTGCACTGGCCCTCCAGGGGCTCCGGGGTACAGTCGAAGTCGTTGTCGTCACAGAAGCCCAGGCAGATCGCACCCAGGGTCTGATCAGCAACGTCGGGGAACAGGGGGAGGGACACCAGCAGTTCCACCGCGGGGAGCGGATAGACGTTGGGGTTGGTCACGTCGATGCCGACCTGGAAGAGGAACTGCATGTCCTCCTCGTGGGGGGCGGGTCCCAGGAGCAGATCGCACGCGATCGCGCCCCCCGAACCGATGAGCTCGGGGCAGT
>CAZNWW010000448.1:0-740 GCA_964576155.1 uncultured Myxococcales bacterium
ATCCTCAACGCCCGGGTGAAGTTCAGGGAGCCCTTCCGTCCCTTCGCGCCGTCCTGCATCGAGGAGGCCTGCGGGGATCTCTTTGATTCAGCGGAGCCATCTCCATACATGCTGCGGGTCTACGACACCCTGCCTTCGCGGCTCGACGATCTGGCCTCGATCACCCACGTGGATGGCGGCGCACGGGTTCAGACGGTTACCGAAGCAGAGAACGGCCCCTACTACCGCCTGATCAAGGCCTTCGGTGAGGCGACCGGGATTCCTTGTGTGCTGAACACCTCGTTCAACATCCGCGGCGAGCCCATCGTCAACACCCCCGATGATGCGGTGCGGTGCTACCTCGGGACGGACATGGACTACCTCTTCATCCACGATCGCCTCGTGGCCAAGCGCGGCAAGCCCTTCCCGGAGTGAGACGAAAAAGGGCACATTCCCTTGCATAGCGCGTCTTTTGCTTGTACCATACGAATTATGCCCCCATAGCTTGAGTCTAAATACGGAGTAAACTGTGGAAACTGAAAGCCAGTTCCAATATACGGTGATCCAGGGCAAGACCAGGGGGCGGGCACGCGTGGTCAAGCTGAAGGACAGCGCGGCCCTCATCGTAGCGGATCGTATCCTCAAGACCGGGAAGCACCTCATGCTGGTGCGGGCAACGGATAGCAGTGGCCCCGTGAACAACCGGTTGGTCCAACTCCACGCTACCGTGGAGCGCGGTGACGACGAGAAACGCGGCTATG
>CAZNWW010000448.1:750-4081 GCA_964576155.1 uncultured Myxococcales bacterium
GCGACTCCTCCACGCCCAATGCCCCGCCGGCCTCGATGTCCTCCTCACCTTTCTTCAGGAGGAGCTGGGCCTGGTGACACGTAGCCGAGCGGTCGCCGAGGCGGTGAACGGCCAGTCCGGTCCGGTGACATTCCGTTTCGACACGAAGAACTTCGAGATGGGCGGCTCAAAGATCGAGGAGGAGCGGGATGAGCCCCGCCCCGTGTACCGCGCTACTCCTGCCGCTCGGAGCGTGCCCGTGGTCGACAGCGTCCAGGCACAGATGCAGCAGACCCGCGCCGAGGTGCAGCAGGCTCGCGCAGCCGCCTCACGGTCCGAAGACAGCCCCATTGAGCGGCAACGGGACGAGCGGTCCATGCCAGATATGGAAGGGGATCCCGACGAGTTCATCTCCATGTTCGGGATGAAGGTCAAGCGGGGACAGTTCGACGCGCTCGGCGACCTGACCTACAAGCCCGGTGGTGCCGGGAACGCCGTCCGGTCTGCGAAGCGGGACCAGAAAGGTAGCGGGCTCGAGACGGTGAAGAAGAAGAAGAAGACAGGGCTCATCGAGCGGGTCGCACGCAAGCTCACCGACAGCTCCTTGAACAAGTAGATATTTGCAAAACCCACAGGTCCGAGCCGAAGGGTGAGGTAGCCGCAGGCAACGAACCCTGAGGCGCGGGCCTTTAAGCAGCTAGTACGCAACGGTTCCGACCCTCGTTCTTTGCGCGATAGAGGGCCTCGTCCGCGGTTGCGAGGAGGGTATCGGTGTCCGTGCAACCTGCGGGGACCGACGCGATGCCCACGGACACGGTCACCGCTGTGGAGACGCCGAGGTCTCCAAGCTCCATGGCGGCCACCGAAGTGCGTATCCGCTCGGCCATGATGAGAGCGCCTTCCTTTTCCGTACCTTCCAGCAGGACGGCGAACTCCTCACCGCCGTAACGCGCGGCGAGGTCCACCTCCCTGACGCGGTCCGACAGGACTGCGGCGACCCGGCGCAGGATTTCATCCCCTGCAGGGTGGCCGTAGGTGTCGTTGACCCGTTTGAAGTGGTCGATGTCCAGAAAGAGGAGGCTGAAAGGTGTCCCCCCGCGGGAGTGGCGGGCCTGGACCTCGTCGAGGCGCGCCCGTAGCTGCCGCTGGTTCGGGAGTCCGGTCAAGGGATCCGTGGTGGCCAGCCGCTCGAGATCTTTGTTCGACTCCGCGTTCACCAGAGACGTTCCGGCCAGGTTTCCGAGGAGCTTCAGTACCTCGATCTGGCTCTTGTCCGGCATTTCTCCTCCCGCCATCAGGAGGAAGGCCACGGGCTGATCCTGTACAGCGACTGGAAGCATCAGGTGATTCTCGTTCTCGTCCAACTCCAACCCGGCTTCGTCGCCGAAGGGCGCGATGGCGGACGCGACGCGGGTCGGGCTGGGCGGAGGGAACGGGCCGCCCGCCTTGAGCGCCAGGTTGCAGAGGCCTTCTTGGTGGGTGTGCGCCTTGCCGAGGAGCGCTGTCAGGCTCGGGTCGGTGACTGCGACGAGCTCGAAGGGGCCCTCCTCGCTGATGCGATGGGAGAGGATGGCGTGTTGGAATCCCGTGAGTGAGACAGCCGCAGTGACGATCGCCCTGTAGACCTCCTCGAAGCTCCGTGCGCGGCTGACCTCCGTTGCGGCGTCGTTGAGACTCGAGAGTCGAGCTATTGTGTGGTTGGCCTGGAGCAACTCCTTGGACACCTCGGCGAACTCGGTGATCACCCGGCGGGCGCGATCAGCCAGTGTGGAGTCAGGCAGGTAGAACGGGATCGCCTCGGATCGGTCGAGGAAGAACACGCCCAGGAGGCGGCGGTGCATGAACACCGGGATGGCCATCGCTACGGTGACCTGGAGGTCGACCCCATCCTGGTAGTACGGCGGCAGCGCGACGCCCTCGCCGAATCGCAGGACCAGGGGGGCTGCATTCTTTCGCACCGCCGCGAAGCGGCCACCGGTGATATTGAAGGAGCCCATGCGAAGGGCATCCGGAATATCCGAAGCGATTGCGCTGACGGTGAGGCCGTCCCCGTCCTCGTCCGCCCACGCGAAGAGCGCCGATTGGCAACGAAGGGATTGCTTCAGGAGCTGCACCATGGATTGGGTCGATCGCTCGGCTCGTGCAAAGGCGGATCCGGGATCGAGGGGCTTGGAGAGCCCCTGGGCGCCGTCCTCGTCGAAGCCCCGCCGGGCTGAGTCGCTGATCCGTTGCTCGTCGCGCCTCGCTTGCCTGAGGATCCGGGAGTTGAGGCGTCCCAGGAGAGGCGCACCAAAGGCTACGATGGCCTGCAAGGCCAACTCACCGGCGACGTTGAAGAGGCTCTGCTCCTTCCAGGAGGTCAGCAGCGTGCGTTGAGCCAGGAGAGAGACCAGGACAGGGAGGCTCCAGGTTCGCACGCCCAGGACCCCGGCTCCAACGAGAGCCACGATCACGAGGCCCGCCCAGACGGGTCCCCAATCCCCGGTGACGAACCGAAGGCCACCGACGCCCCAGAGTAGAAGCGCGACGATCAGGATCTTGCGGTCCATCCCTTCGTTGATGCGATTTGCCCAGCGTTGCCAGGCGCGCCCCCGGCGCGATCGTCTCCCCCGCTTCATGCTCTCGATTCTAGTTGAGGTTGGTTGGGAAACAAAAAACCGGGCGTGCAATCAGCGGTGGCCCTCGAACACGTAGAGGACCTCGTTGGGGCGGATCAGGCCGTGTTCTTCGCGGGCCGCTCGCTCGGTTTCTTTGTTGCCGAGACGGAGCTCGAGGATCCGAAGACGGAGCACCGCATTCTCCCTTGCCAGGGATTGCGCGCGAGCCCGGGTCTCCACGAGGCGGCCCTCCACGAGACCCTCGCCGTGGAAGTCCACGGTGCCCGCGATCACCCAGATGGCGACGACGACCAGGGCGAGGGCCATGGCCCACACCACGCTCTTTCGAATGTGTCCCTGAGTAATGAGGTCGAGGCCTGGGATCATGTGGTTCGCACCTCCGCGTAGACGATGATACCTCGGGTCCTGGATCTGGCAAGGGAACGGCCCGCAGAAATCTCCGTCAATGACCGGCGGTGGTGGCCTCGGTGCAGATTTGATCGAAGCGTTTCATCAGATCGAAAAGCCCACTGGCGTCACTGGGACCGGAGACCATCACTGGAATCCTGGCGATGAGCTTCTCCACGCTGCGCTGCCCGACCGTGCGGAGATAGGTGGTGTACTCGGCGATGCGTTCTTCGTTCTCGGGCGCGGCGGACAGCGCTGACATCCGGCGGCAGGTGGCACGGATCTCCTCCTCATGGTCTCTGTACCACGACGCACCGGCGCGCAGCGTCGGGCCGGGTTTCGAAATC
>CAZNWW010000449.1:0-4076 GCA_964576155.1 uncultured Myxococcales bacterium
TCGGGAGCGTAGGATCGTGGAGAGGAATCGCAGGGACAAGCGAGGACCAGTGGGAGGAACTCTCGGGAGGGTTCACAGCGGAAGGGCCGGCTACCGCGGTCGCTGTGGTACTCAGGGTCTTCAGCGACACCGGGAGCGTGTGGTTCGACGACCTCGACGTCGTGGCCGATCCCTGGTCACCCGGAGCCGGGCCTGATTCCCAGGGGATCCCTGCGCCCTTGGGCGCCACATTTCATATCGGCTTTGTCTCGGAATCCCCCATGGATTATTCAGAGACAGGGATCCGTGAGCTGGTTCTTGCCACAGCGGATACAGGGGAGATCCTCAACCTCTTCTTCCACGTCCGCTGGTGCGCGCTCACGGACATACCCTTTGAAGACGATCCTGTGCATGCAGTGACCCTCGAGATGGCGGACCTGGCTCGGGAGAGCGGCCTCAAGCTGGCGCTCACCCTGGATTTCACCCATGACAGCCTGGAGGGCATAGGGGAGTTGAATCCCAGACCCGACGGAGAGAGCCCGGGCAGCCTCCTGGAGGAGGCGGTGCGGGACGCGTACATCGAGGAGCTGCTTTGGCTGTACGAGCAGACAGAAGCCGAGGTCGTGATCGTGGGCATCGAGGTGGACATGATGTACGAGAAGCACCCTGAGTGGTGGGACGCGTACGTTGAGATGGAAGGGGAGATCTACGATCTGCTGAAACAGGACGTCCCAGCGCCCCATGTGACCGCGTACCACACCCTGGAATGGTCCGTCGATGCCGATGGTGACCTGCGTGAGGACAGGGCGGACATCTGGCGGCAGCTCCTGCCGAAGATCGACTCAATAGCGTACAGCACCTATCCCAACGTCTCCCTTGCCGGTGTCCCGCCGGAGCAGTACCCGGAGGGGTATTTTTCCAGGGCATCGGATATTGCGCCGGACCTGCCGATCCTGATTCCTGAGTTCGGCATGGTCGGTGGGCAGGGGGCCGAGTACACCGAGAAGCAGCAGGCGGATGTGCTCAGACAGATGCTCACCGAATTCGATGCAGCGGGACCTGTGGCGGTCATCTGGTACGGGCTGCATGACCAGCTCTTTCTCGGTACGAGCGCCTGGTTTCAGCAGGCCTTCAGGTCCCTGGGGATGCACCGACTGGACGGCACCCCGAAAGAAGTCTTCGTGATGTGGGAGAAACTCCTGCCAGGCGGACGATAGCCGGTGGGACAACTCGGATACCGACTGGACAATCTCCCATCGATCCCGAACAATGAAATGGCTCATTCGCAGGCATGGAGGTGCAACATTCGAAGCATCATGTTCGCACTGGCCCTGGTCCTGTCAGCCGGCTGCGGCTCATTCGCAGACGAGACCCCCCTGCCCACGGAGGACATACCGGTCTGGCCTCGGGTGGACAGTCGCTCCCCCATCGATACTGTGGCACCCCTGGACACGGCCGACGAGACCACCAGTCCCCTGGACACCAAAGAGGACAGCGCCGCGCCCGACATCACGACGGACACCATCGGTCCCGATACTCCTTCTCCTGATTGTCAGCCCGGTGAAGGCTGCTTCCAGGATCCCTGCAGCATAGATATGAACTGCGCCTCGGATTATTGCACCGAACATCTCGGCCACGAGACGTGCTCGATGCTCTGTGACGACGAATGTCCCACGGGCTGGGCATGCACCCAGGACACCGAAGCCCTCCCCGAGGCGGTCTTCTTCTGCCTGTCCGGCTGGGCCCACCTCTGCCGCCCCTGCGCGGACACCTCAGACTGCGCCCACGGTCCATTGCCCGGCCTGGCCTGCCTGGACTTCGGGGAGGACGGGGGCTTCTGCGGCGGGCCTTGCGGGGACAGCGGCGAATGTCCGGACGGCTACTCCTGCAAGACAGCCTTGACCATCGAGGGTGATCAGGTCGAGCAATGCGTCCCGGACTCGGGCATCTGCGCCTGCACCCCGTTGTGGGCCGAGGAGGGGGCCTGGACCCCCTGCCATGATACCAGCGAGTTCGGAACCTGCGATGGGACCCGCACCTGTCTGCTGCAGGGCCTGACCGCCTGTGACGCCGGCACCGCGGCCGCCGAGGTCTGCGACGGCAAGGATAACGACTGTGACGATGCCGTGGACGAAGACGGTGAGGCATCGATCTGCGACGACAGCGACCCCTGCACGGTGGATAGCTGCGTGGGTTTCCAGGGCTGCGTGAACGCCCCCATGGCCGAGTGCTGCATCTCGGACGACGAGTGCACCGACTCCAGCCCCTGCACCACCGACCTCTGCGTGAACAACCAATGCCAGAACGACCTCATCCAGGGCTGCTGTGTCTTTGACGCAGACTGCGAAGACGCGGACCCCTGCACCGAGGACGACTGCGAAGGCAACCAATGCGCAAACACTCCCATCCCGGAGTGCTGTGTACAGAACGGTGAGTGCACCGACGGCAACCTCTGCACGAATGACGCCTGCACGAACAACCAGTGCGTGAACACGCCCGTCCCGGACTGCTGTGCCTTCGACGCTGACTGCTCCGACGGCGACGTCTGCACCGATGACGAGTGCGACGGGAACCTGTGCAGCAACCAACCGATCCCTGGCTGCTGTATCCAGGATTCGGACTGCGACGACAGCAACCCCTGCACGACAAACACCTGCGAAGGGAACCAATGCCAGTCTATTCCCGTCCAGGACTGTTGTACGGAAGACGTCCAGTGCAACGACGACAACGTCTGCACCGAGGACCATTGCCAGGACGCGGACTGCACATACATCACTCTCCCCGGATGCTGCCAGGCCGACGAAGACTGCGATGACGACATTCCCTGCACCCTGGACCAATGCGATGACAACACCTGCCAGTACATCGCCGGCGGCGGCTGCTGCGGCCAGGACTCGGACTGCGACGACGGCGACCCCTGCACGGTGGACTCCTGCGACATCGGCCTGTGCGCCTTCTCGTCCGGCGGCACCTGCGTCACCCTGACCCCGGTGGAGGACACCTGGCTGGAGGGCACCTCCAACAAGGGCGGCTACGACTTTCTGATCGTGGGCAAGACCAGCACCTATGAGAAGAAGCGCACCCTCATGCGCTTCGATCTCTCCTCCATCCCCGCGGACGCGAACATCCTCTCCGCCGACCTGAGGATCTACTACTACGTCTCCACCAAACCTTCGGGGGTCGTCGAACCCTGCATCGACCGCACGATCATGGTCAACAAGATGCTGGTCCCCTGGGTCGAGAACCAGGCCACCAAGGTCAAGGCCACGTACAGCAAGAACTGGTCCGCCAACTGGGTCGGAGTCAACGACGTGGACGCGGAGATGATCCCCCTCGACGCCCAGAACTGGACCGGCTGCCTGTACGAATGGAAGACCTTCAGCGTAACCCCCGCTGCCCAGGCCTGGGGATCCGACCCGGGCTCGAATTACGGCGTCCTCATCTGGGCAACCAACGAGGACGAGAAGGGCATGGACATGCGCTTCTACAGCCGGGAATGGAACGACTCCAACTTCCGCCCCCAGTTGGTGGTGGTCTACGTCACGCCATAGAGGAATGACGATCTCCCTACGGCAGCGCCTCGTCCAGGGCGTCGATGAGGAGATTGCGGTAGGTGGGGCTGTTGGCCACGAGTTCGGGGACCTCGATGTGGGCTGCGACGGGACCGCCCGCTTGTCTGACCGTGTGGATGGCGCAGGCGTCGGGATCGATGCAGCGGAGCCGGTGCGCTCCGTGGATCGGTGGTGAGGGCGTCGCATACACGCCGTGGAAGGCCAGGACCTTTGTGATACCCGGCGCGAGGGTGATGGTGCGGCTTATGAATGGCGTCGAGTCGACTATGTCCAGGAGGATCGCCAGGGCGGGACGGGCCTCCGCGAACCGGTTCCGAGGGAGCACCTCGTTGATCGCATGTATGATCTGGGCCGCGCCGATGGAGAAACCCAGGAGCACGACTTTCGTGCCTGGATGCTCCTCCACGAAGCCGCGGGCCAGGTTGGCGATCTGCCAGCGCAGGGCCCTGATGTCGTACCAGTGGAGGGGCGCTGCCTCCGCCGTATAGGCCCAGACATCGAAGCGCTCGGCGAGGGCGCTGATGA
>CAZNWW010000450.1:0-4052 GCA_964576155.1 uncultured Myxococcales bacterium
GGAGCCGGGAACCTTCAAGGATCGCGTGATCCTCACCGAGAGGGCCGACCTGCTCTTCGAAGGCATGACAATCGGCGGGTACGCGATCGGCGCAACCCGGGGGATCGTTTACCTGCGCGGAGAATACACCTACCTGCAAAGCTGGCTGGAGGAGATCCTCCGGCAGCGCCGGGTGGCGGGCCTCCTCGGCGACAACATCCTGGGCCACCGGGGCTTCGACTTCGACATCCGTGCCCAGATGGGCGCGGGAGCCTACGTGTGCGGAGAGGAGACGGCGCTGATCAGCTCCTGTGAGGGGCTTCGGGGTGACCCGAAGAACAGACCGCCCTTCCCCGCGCAGAAGGGCTACCTCGACGCACCGACCGCGGTGAACAACGTCGAGACCCTGTGCTGCGTCGCACGCATCATGGAGAAGGGCGCCGGCTGGTTCTCCGAGCTGGGCAACAACCTCAGCTCCGGCACCAAGCTCCTGAGCGTCTCCGGTGACTGCACCTCCCCCGGCGTCTATGAGTTGCCCTTCGGCGTGAAGCTCAGCGAGCTCCTCGACATGGTCGGCGCCGCGGACGCGTTGGCCGTGCAGGTCGGCGGTCCCTCGGGCCAGATGGTTAGCCGCGGCGACTTCGAGCGGTCAATCTGCTTCGACGACCTGGCCACCGGCGGCTCGATCATGGTTTTCGGCCCACATCGGGACATCCTCGAGGTGGTGGACTGCTTCCTCGAGTTCTTCGTCGAGGAGAGCTGCGGGTATTGCACCCCCTGCCGGGTGGGTAACGTCCTGCTGCGCGAGGGCCTCGCCCGTGTGCGCAGCGGCAAGGGTACCCCCGAGGACCTCACCTACCTCAAGAGCCTCGGCGATACCATAAAGACCATGAGCCGATGCGGCCTCGGTCAGACCTCTCCCCACCCGATCCTCACCACCCTGCGGAACTTCCGCGGGGCCTATGAGGAGAAGGTCAGGAAAGCCGACAACGGAATGATACGGACCTTCGACCTCTCCGAGGCGGTGAGCGCTGCTGAAGAGATCGCCGGTCGCAAATCGGTACACGGTCGAAGGGGGTGACGAGATGAACGATACATTCCAGTTCACCGTTGATGGAGTCGATATCACCGGCCGCCGGGGTCAGACCATCATCGAGGCCGCGGACGAAGCCGGGATCTACATCCCCCGCCTGTGCTACCTCAAGGGGCTGGTTCCCCACGGGAGCTGCCGGGTCTGCACGGTGATGGTCAACGGGCGGCCGCAAGCGGCCTGTACCCAACCAGCGGCCTCGGGCATGGTGGTCGAGAACGAAACCGAGACCTTGAAGGACGCCCGAAAGAACATCGTCGAGATGCTCTTCGTCGAGGGCAACCACTTCTGCATGTTCTGCGAGAAGAGCGGCAACTGTGAGCTGCAAGCCATGGCCTACCGCTTCGGTATCGCCGCCCCTCGGTTCCCGTACCTGTTCCCACAGCGGGAGCTGGACGCCAGCCACCCCGAAGTCTTCGTGGACAAGAACCGCTGCATCCTCTGCGCTCGCTGCATACGGGCATCCCGGGACGTGGACGGCAAGAACGTGTTCCAGTTCATCGGGCGCGGCCCCAGGAAACAAGTAGCGGTCAACGCGGAGGCGAACCTCGGCGGAACAGACCTGGCCGCCACGGACAAGGCCGTCGAGGTCTGCCCTGTGGGCGCCATCGTGACGAAGAAGGTCGGGTTCGCTGTCCCCATCGGGAGGCGGCTCTACGACACAACGCCCAATGGAAGAGATCGACTCCGGCACAAACTTCGTCAAGGAAATGAAGGCCCTCGGTGCCACCGTGCCGATCTTCATGCTCAGCTCCGTGGGCGACCAGATGAGCCAGATGACCAGCTACACCGACATCGGGCTCTCCGGGGTGCTCCAGAAGCCCATCGAACCGAAGAATCTCCTCGCTACCCTCGAGAAGAAGCTGGGCTGACGGGAGCTACAGCTCCACCACCTGAATCGCCAATCCGCTGAGCGCGATCATCGCGCCCGCCATGGCATGGGACCATCGCACCAGCGGGTCCATTCGCACGAAGCGCAGACCCCAGGACGCCATGGATACCGCGGTGAGCATCGTAAGGACGGTGACCACGCCGAACACCGCAGCCACGGCCATCACCTCCGCGGATCCCATCTCCAACGCCGGGTACATGAGCACGGGGATAAGGGGTTCGCAGGGTCCGAGGACGAAGATCACGAAGAGGACCCAGGGCGTGAGGCTGCCCCCGTCGTGGACGTGCGCATGCGCGCTCCGGTGGTCGTGGGTGTGCTCGTGGGACCTGCCGTCCACGTGGACGTGTCGGTGGGTGTGGGGTCTGCGCCGAGCTGCCAGACGGATCCCCCAAGCGAAATAGGCCACGCCGAAGCCGATGAGGAGCCACGCCGCCAGTTCTCCCCGCAGCGCCTCCACAGTCTCGAGGCTGCCCAGCGCTACCCCGAGGACGGCACCGGCGGCGCCCAGGAGGACACTGCCGAGCACGTGCCCGACACCGCAGAGCCCCGTGATTGCGAGGGTTCGGACCCGGGACCACCCTCGCGCCCGTCCCATGACGATAAAGGGCAGGTAGTGGTCAGGCCCCAACAACGTATGGACGAACCCGATGGACGCAGCGGTGACCAGGAGGACGGTCAGACTGTCTCCCAAGGGGATGCTCCTTTGCCTGCGAAGACACCAAACGAGGTGTTACGTATAGCGAATTGACGCGCGTAGCGTCAATAGAACTCTGTTCTTTTCTTAACGTTCCACAGGCACTACCATATCCACTGAGCATGGGAGCCTACGCATGACCGATGCTGTTGCCACCCCCCCGGGTGAAGGGAAGACCATCCTCGCAATCGTCGAGGACTCCGACCTCCGTGACCTGCTCAGTGCAGGCCTCGAGCCGGAGGGCTACATCCTCAACTTCGAGATCAACCAGCTCCACGCGGCCCGGTGCGTGCGAGACCAAGGTGCAGACTTCCTGATTCTGGACATGGGCCTGCTGGGAACCCGTTCCATGGAGCTGGTCCGGCTCATGCGCCACCACGGCAGCGACCTGCCGGTCCTGGTCCTCGCAGGAGACCCCGCGGTCGACGACGTCTTCGATGTCCTGAAGGCCGGCGCAGACGATTTCATCCGCAAGCCCATCCAGGGCCCGGACCACATCGCGCTGGCCATGCGTCGCCTCTTCCTCCACAGCTCCTGCCAGCAGGCGAACTTTCGACTCCTACTCGATCAGGAACGCGCTCGGAAGCGGGAGCAGCTCAGCCTGGACCGGATCAAGTTCTTCCGCTTCGCCAGCCATGAGTTCAAGTCGCCGCTGGTGGCCATCCAGACCAGCCTTACGACCCTGGAGGCCCTGGCAGCCGACGAGCTCACCCTGCCCATGGTCGAGCTGGTGAGCCGGTCTATCGCCCGCGCCGATCAGATGATCAATATGATCAACGACCTCCTGGCCATGAGCGTGGAGCGCTCTGACATCCGAGGCTACTATCAGTCCCTCGATATTACCGGCATGATCGAGGAGGTCATCGCGCATCTGGAGCCCTTGGCGACTGCGAAGGACCTGGACATCCAATGCAAGGGCTGCAAAGGAAAGCGGACCCTCATGGGCAACCGCTACGGCATCGAGAAGGTCCTGACCAACCTGATCGGGAACTCCATTCGCTACACGCTCCATGGCGGCCACATCGAGTTGGAGCTGCGCGCAAGGAACGGCTTCGCCGTCTTCCGCGTCACCGACGACGGCATCGGCATCCCCGAGGATGATCAGCCGCGGGTCTTCCAGGAGTTCTATCGGGCACGCAACGCACGCAAGGCCGTCGCCATCGGCTCCGGCCTCGGCCTGTCCCTGGTCAAGAAGGTCGTGGAGGAGCACGGCGGGTGGGTGATCCTCTCATCCAAAGAGAACGCGGGCAGCACCTTCCAGATCTGGCTCCCTCTCCGACGCAGGGACTCTGACTCCTCGGCTTGACACTGCATGTCCTGACTGCTAGCGCTCCTCGATCCAAGGAGGCGCGCTCCGCATGTCGATCGGCCGCTCCCATGTTACCGTCGAGGGCGTC
>CAZNWW010000451.1:0-4050 GCA_964576155.1 uncultured Myxococcales bacterium
CTCCATCACGCTCGCGTAGCGCCTACGGCAGACAAACCCCCGAAATATCGCAAGACATCCCCTCGGGGCAGTCCGAGCCGAAGGGGCCACAGAGGAAGGCGCACCAGGTCTGGCCGCCAGCGTTGAGCATGCAATCCGACAGGGTCCCGGGGGGGCCGTCGGGACAGCCGCCCTGGCCCATGCCGGGGCAGGACGCGGTGCAGAAGCCCGCGGCGCCGGAGCCCAGGAACATGCAGTGACCGTCGTCCGCACAAGCAGACCCCAGGCTATAGGAGCAGGCGCCGCCAAAGCCTTTCGGCGTAAAGCAGAGCGAGGCCCCGTCAGGACCAGGGAGGCAGGCCTCATCAGGCGGGCATTCGCCGTCGCCGGTACAGGTCGATGTGCAGACGCCGGAGTCTGCTGCGGCGTCCTTCGCACAGACGCCGCCGTCGATGCACAACCACCCCCAACCGGGCGCGCAAGCGTGTCCTGCCGGGGAGGTGTGGACACAGCCGCCGTCGATGCAGCTCTGAGTGTCGGGGCAGCCATCCGCGCAGGGCGCCGCGCAGGCGCCTGCGACGCAGACACCCGGAGCGTCACAGGGCCAGAGCTCATCGCATGCCGGGAGGGGCGATCCTGCCTGGGAGGGCGGCAGACAGCCAAACGCCGATCCGCCGTCCTGGGCCAGTCCGTCCGCGCAGACCTCGTGTGCCTCACAGTCCACGTCATCGGCACAGGCCGCCGCACAGCGACCGAATCCCGTGGGGTCGTCCACGTCCAGGCAGATCCTGCCCTCGGCGCAGATCCAACCCTTGAGGGGGTCGCACCATTCGGCCGCGCCCTGGTGGTACACGCAGGCGGCAGCCTGGCCGCCGGGGGCGCCGAGGAGCGTGCAGGTCCCCCCGAACGCGCAGAGCGCCCCCGGTGTTGAGCAGGAGAGCAGGCAGAGAGGGGACGCCATCCCCGCGTCAGGGATGGCACAGACCTCCTGCGCCGTGCACGCCAGGTCGCCGGCGCAAGGGGTCAGGGGGGATGCGGGGAGGCAGGCCCCCCAGCCCTCGATGACGCCCTCCTCGGTGACCGGCGCACAGGTTGTGAGATCAGGACAGAGGGCCTCGTCCTGTACGCAGAAGTCGGTGCAGACCGCTTCGCCTCCGGCCAGGGGCGCCAGACAAGACCGTCCACCGGTGCAAACAAGACCCGCCGCCGCGTCGCAAGGCTCGAGGTGACCGGCGGAGAGGAAGCAAAATCCCACATCCGGGGCACCGTCCGGGTCGGGAACCACGCAATCCTGCGAGGGCGGGCAGTCCCCTCCGCCCGGGCCACAGGGGACCACGCAGACCCCCACCGCCTCCTCGCCGGGCAGGAGCAGACAGATCTGATCTCCACCCGGGCAGGGAGAGCCCTCGTCGCAAGGCGCCCACGGCTCGTCCAGACCACCCCCGTCAGGGCCATCGTCGGGACCGACATCCGCCACGAAATCCTCGCCGACATCAATGGCCAGGTCACCGAGCACGTCCAAGAGGGCATCGGAAGAAACATCGTCCTGCGTGTCTACGCCCGGGATCCAGTCCGGGGCCGATCCATCAACATGGCCACCATCGGAGTCATCGCCCGGGGTCACCCCGTCCGCAAACACGTCGCCGCCATCCGCTACGTCTTGCGGTGGCGAAAAAACCGTACCCTGACCGGAGCAAGAGCAAGCGAGGAGCAACACCAGGAGGCAACCGGAGGTCCCTCGAATCATCATGACACCTCCCTTCGAATTGCTTAATCCCGCGTCCCCTCGAAGCTCTCCTCATCCCGGAAAGAGTCCTCGTCTGCCGCGTTGGGGATGATGTTGAGCAGGAAGTTCGTCGACTTCCCTGCGGTGACCCGGAACTGACCTGAGCGATCGATCCCCTTCAATGCGTTTACGAAGCGGAGATGATGTGCCCCGGTGGGCAGGTCCAGGGAGAGCACCGGCGTGGACTCGGCGATCCGTGTGCCGTCCACCCAGACCTCGGTACGGGGATGGGTCCAGAAGGTCACGATGCCGAGCTTGTGCGCGGGGAGAAAGATGTCCCGAAAGATCTCGACTCCCGTCGCCTCTCGCACCTCGCGCATGATCCCTGCGATGACCCGGGCGGAGCGATCGTCGTCCAGGATGGTGGGACCGTGGACCAGAGCCGCAATGCTGCGTCCGCCCACGACACCATCCAGCCGCCAGGTCGGCGCAAGGGGATGGGGGGTTCCCGCGTCTCCGAGGTCCAGGAGTCCCTCCGCCTGGAGGTCCGACAGGATTCGGTCCAGTCGCTCCGGGCTCAGGGTAGCGCAGCGGACATCCTGGGTGTTGACGTGCGCGTAGGAGTGGGTCTGGCACGCGGCCGCGCCGATCCCTACTCGGAAGAGGTGGTACGTGACGCTGGCGTATGGACTCGGACCTTCCTCGAGCTGCACACGGACGAAGTCCGGCACCGGCGCGTCGGTCGCATTGGCCGGTGCGGAGAGGAGGAAGAGGAGGGGGAGGAAGATCGTTGTTGTTCGCATGTGTCGTCTCCTGCGGACCATGGTAGCTTTACGAAGGCGCAGGAGCAAGCAACGTCATCCGGAGGGCTACGGTGCGGGCGTGATCTCGATCACCGAGTCCGACTTGCCCCAGTCCACGAGTTGCTGACCGGTGAAGTTGTACCAATGGGTCTCCTCCAGGTCCATCAGCCAATCGTCACCGCTGATGTCGTCGTAGTCCCTCACCTGTATCCCGACGATGTCGCAGTCCGGGTGGGGCAGGCCGTAGAAGAAGTTCCGGCCCTCGAGCTCTGACTCCATGTCCAGGAGGGTGGAGGGCTCCACGTCCCAGGCCATCCAGTTGTTCTGCCAGGCGTAGAAGTTGGAGAGGGCCAGGAGGTCCCAGCCGGCCCCGTCGCACATGATGATGTTGACGTAGGGATCCGCCGGGCCGTCGAAGATGTCCGCGGTGGCCTTGATGAGCAGATCATACATCTCGACCATGTTCGCGTAAGGGTTGTACACGTAGCGATGGGAGAACGCGCCCCAGCCGCTCGAGAAGTGGCGGCGCACGAGATCTGCTGGATTGTAGAGGACCTCGCCCTCGGGCGCTCCGACCTCGTTCTCGTCGTGGATCCGCCACGGCGCCTGGGCACGGGCGTCGTCGTCGAGGCCGGGGTTCCAATGGCCGAACTCGTCGAAGAGCTGGCCCGCACCTATCTGGTTCCGCTTGTCCCAGAGGACCGACTTGTTCTCGTCCAGCCGGTATGTCACCGCATCGGAGATCCCATCCGGGGCCTCCGCCAGGTTGCCGAAGCTGTAGACCACGCCGTCGCCCCCGGGGAAGCCCTCCAGGTCCCAGTTGTCCACGTTGTTCCAGAAGTAGGCGTCCCCGTAGCAGCCGTGGTCCTGGGAGTGGACATAGACCAGGGGGTGGTGATCCGTGGGGAAGTCCAAATCCCAATTCACCTCTCCGTCCACGTTGGCGAAGCCGGTGAGGGACGAGCCCGAGGGAACGTACTGATAGAAGGTCGACTCGGTGAAGGTCTCCATGAGGACCAGCTCACCGAGGGTCGAGCCGTCCTGCTCGATCACCAGGAGGACGCCGGTCATCGCGTTGTCATACTCCGTGCCGCCGAACCAGCTGGACCACCGCCGGGGGTAGTACATGTAGTAGCCCAGGTACCAATGGGTCGAGGTCTTGGTGAAGGAGTAGTAGATCACCCCCTCCTTGGAGCCGGTGTCGATGTTCTCTGCGTTGTCCGACGCGTCCCAGTTGCCGTCGAAGTCCAGCGCTACCGGCATGTTCCAACCCGGGTGGGAGTCGTCGGTGTCCACGTAGAAGGTCGGGGCCCACCACTCCCAGACCTTGGGCGCCTTGCAGGTGCCCGTAGCCAGATCACAGAACTGCTGGACACCGCAGCCCCAGTCGCTCTCGCAGGTGGGGGGCGGGCAGTCAGCGTCGCCGCCGGCGCAGTCGTCATCGACACCGTTCTCGCAGATTTCGTCCTCGCCGGGGTTCACGAATGGGTCGGAGTCGTCACAGTCGGTGCCCAGGCAGCCGTCCCCGTCGCCGTAGCCGTC
>CAZNWW010000452.1:0-4046 GCA_964576155.1 uncultured Myxococcales bacterium
CCGGGTCCTGCCGGCTCTGCGTCTGTGAGATCAACGACGGCGGTACCCGGCGCATGGTCAACGCCTGCTCGCACCCCGTGCGCGGGCCGCTGGAGGTTTTCACCGAGACAGCACGGGTCCTGAAGAACCGCAAGCTGCTCCTCGAGATGTACCTGGGCCGCTGGCCCGAGGTGCCGCTCATCCAGAACCTCGCGAAGATGGCCGGCGTCACCGAGTCCCGCTTCACAAGCGAGCTCACCGAGGAGGCCGCTGATTCGTGCGTCCTCTGCGGACACTGCGTGCGGGCCTGCGAAGAGTTCGCCCTCGAGCGGATCCTCGACTTCGCCGGCCGGGGCATCGCCCGGCACATCGACATGCCCTTCGGCGAGGTGGATCCTCACTGCGTAGGCTGCACCTCCTGCGCCTACACCTGCCCAACGGGCGCGATCAAGATCGTAGACGACGCGAACGGCCCCGTGGACCCCGAGAAGATCCGGAACCACGGCCTCAAGGTCGCCGCAGAGATGGCCACCCTGGACGACGACCAGTGCAGGATGCGCCAGGTAGGCACCGGCAACATCGTGGACGTCATGGACGCGTACGATCTGTTGCCCTGCCATAACTTCAAGTTCGGCTCCCACGAGGACGCCAAGAACATCTACGCCGCGATCTTCAAGGAGTACTGGACCCAGGGCATCTCCGACGGCTGCTGGAAGGGCTGCTCCATGGCCTGCGCCAAGGCCGCGGACCACTTCGAGCTCAAGACAGGCCCGTACAAAGGTGAAAAAGTCACCGTGGACGGTCCCGAGTACGAGACCGCCGCAGGCTGCGCCAACATGGGCTGCTTCGACGCGGAGTTCGCGCTGGAGTTCAACTTCTACTGCGACACCTACGGCGTGGACACGATCTCCGTGGCCACGTGCATGGCCTTCGTAATGGAGTGCTACGAGGCCGGGATCATCGACAAGGTGTACACCGGTGGGCTGGAGCTCCCCTTCGGGGCCTCGGACGAGGTGTTGACCATCCTCCACCAGATGGCCGAGGGCGAAGGCTTCGGCGTCGAGGTCGGCCAGGGGATCCTCTGGCTGAAGAATAAGTGGATCGCTGAAGGACGCGGCGACGCGCAGTTCATCCGTGACATCGGTATGGAGGTCAAGGGTCTGGAGTTCTCCGAGTATGTTTCAAAAGAGTCCCTCGCGCAGCAGGGCGGGTACTCCATGGCCAACAAGGGCCCGCAACATGATGAAGCGTGGCTGATCTTCATGGACATGGTCAACAACCAGCTCCCGACCTTCGAAGACAAGGCCGAAGGCCTCTTCTACTATCCGCTCTGGCGGACCTGGTTCGGGCTCTGGGGCCTGTGCAAGCTGCCCTGGAACGACGTCGTCCCCTCGGACAACCACCTGGAGGAGACCCCTGCGAAGGTCTCCGACCACGTGCGCAACTACTTCCGCGCCATCGAAGGGCTCATGGGCATCGACGACATGTCCGAGGAGAAGATGCTCGTCCAGTCCGGCCGGGTGCACAACCTCCAGCGCCTCCTCTCCTACATGCTCGGCAAGGGCACCGCACAGTTCGACGATCCGCCCTACCGGGCGATGGGTCCGGTGACCGTGGAGGAATACGAGTCTCGAGCGGAGCGCTACGACAAGCAGCTCAAGGAGACCCTCGGCGTCGACCCAGCGGGACTCGACACCGAGGAGAAGATAGCCGTGCTGCGCAAGCACCGCGAGGAGCAGTACGCCACCATGAAAGCCGCGGTTTACAAGCGCCGCGGCTGGGACGAGAACGGCGTGCCCACGAAGGCGCGGCTCCAGGAGCTGGGCATCGATCTCCCGGAGATCCTCGCCATCCTGGAGACCGGTCCGCGCGGGTAGGGGTGCCAGCGTGATCATCGTCAACCAGCGTGACCGGGTGCAGTGGCAGGAGGGCATGACCGTCCGTGACGTGATGAACGCCATGGAGTGGGACTACGTCCTCATCGTAGTCACCGTGAACGACGAGCACGTGGAGCGGGATGACTACGACACCTTCCCGGTACCCGATGACGCGGACGTCCGGATCATCCACATCGCACACGGCGGCTGAGAGAGACTTCACTTCAACAGGTAGACGACTCCATCCTCGGTAATGGCGAGGATGCTGTCATCAAACGTGAGGGGCGCGGCGAGGACGGTGCCGTCCACGCGGACCCGCCAGACGGGTCGTCCGGTGGCAGCGTCGAACGCATAGAGCTGTTGATCCGGGGCACCAACGACGACAAGATCGTCGATGACCGCAGGTGCAGCCTTGGTGGGGAGGAGCGATGCACGCCAGGCGGCCTTGCCGGACTCGACCGTGACTGCGACGAGGCCCCGCGTCTCGGTCGCCACGTAGACCATCCCGTGGCCCATCGCCAGCGCGCTGTGCACCCGGTTTCCCACGTGGGTCCTCCAGCGGAGGGCGCCCCGCGAACGGTCCAGCGCGTAGAGATGACCGTCGACACCGATGGTGATGAGGAGATCCCCGGAGACGACCGGCGGTCCGGCCGCGGGGGCATCCATTTCGTAAGCCCATCGGTAGTCACCCCGCTGCACGGACCAGGCAGAGATCCGCCCCGTCGCATCCGCGGCATACACCAGGTCGTCGGCGGCGGCGAGGGCATCGCCGATGCTGCCTGCGGTGCAGTGAGACCAGACCTTCGACGCGCTCGCATCGAAGGCGGTCACGCAGCCCTCCTCTCCGGCGACGACTATTCGATCGCCTCCGGCCGCGCGGAGCGCAGTGACCGGGAGACTCCGCCGCAGGGACGCGAGGACCGCAGGCGGCGCCCCGTCCTCCCATGCGATGAGGCGACCCGCCACATCCCCCGCCACCACGCCCGTATCGGTTGAGATCGGTGGGCTGGAGATCGCAGTGGGGTCCGGCGGCAACAGGAACCGAAGGATGGTCCCGGCGGCGGGATCGAGGACCGCGGTCTGGGCCGCGCCGGCCACGTAGAGCTGCTCCCCCAGGAGGACAGCGCCGTTGTCGGACCGGGCCCCGGTGTGGGTGCGCCAGATCACTTCTGGTGGGGCAGCGAGCGCCGCTGCTGGAATCAACAGCAGCAGGCAGCAAGCCAACTGTTGGAGGAGTCGGCCCTGAAGGGCCTCCCACAGGTAAGACACATACTTCATCACGTCGGGATCCCTTCGTCCGGGGGTTCGGCCGGGGTCTTGTTCTCGGGAGCGTCGCAGATGTAGTGGCAACCGCGCTCGCACCCCGTCCGGCTGTCGCCGATGCCAATCAGGCCTGAGCCTCCGATCCCCATGCGGTCATTCGTCGGCGGGCATTCCTTCAGACAATGATCGATCTGGTCCTTGCACTCCGGGGACAGGTTCCGGGGGGTGCAGCCGCCGGCGACCGCCAGGAGGAGGACGACGAGGGCGGGACGCATCATATGCACAAACCGGAGCCGATGTCACAGGACGCCCCGTCGGGGCATATTTGGTCGCACCACTGACCGCAGCCGCCGTAGAGGCAGTGGGTCCCGGCAGCGCAGCCGTCCTGGCACCCGTCCCAGCAGGTAGTGCTCCAGTCGACGCATTCCCCGAGGAGGGCCTCCTCGATGCAGGTGAAGGTAAGGCCGCCGGGGCAGGCCGCAGAGAAACAGTCCAGCATCAGGTCGTAGCTTTCCTGCATAGCGATGGTGCCGTTCCAGAAGCAGGTGTTCATGCAGGTGCTGTCCCCGCCGCAGTCCATCTGCATGCAGTCGAAGATCTCGCCGCAGGTGAGCTCCCCGTGGAGGCAAATCTGAATTACCGGAAGACAGGAATCGAAGGCAGCAGAGGTGCACTCGGTGTCTCCGTCGGGGCAGTCGAAGTACCCCACATCCTCGAGGCATGTTCCCCAGGCGTTGTACTGGTCCTGGGCCTCGTCGGTCCCCAGGTTTAGTCGATACTCGTTGATCAGCATCTTTGCGTGCTCGAGCCACAGCCCCCACGCCTCGCGGCTGATCTCACGCTGGATCCGCAGCCCCACGTCACCGGGCCAGGGGGGCTTCTCGAACGCCTCGCCTTCCCGCCCGAGCTTGCTGCACATGACCTTGG
>CAZNWW010000453.1:0-4041 GCA_964576155.1 uncultured Myxococcales bacterium
CCTGGCAGCTGAGGCCGTCCTGGCAGGTGCCGCAGGAACCACCGCAGCCGTCACCTCCGCACTCCATGCCGTCGCAGTCGGCTTCACAGCCGGGCTCGCAGACGCCGTCTTCGCAGGAGAACCCTGCTGCGCAGGTGCCACAGGAGCCGTCGCAGCCGTCGGGGCCGCATTCCTTGCCGGCGCAGTCGGGCAGGCAGGTGGACACACAGGCGCCGTCATCGCAGGTCTCGCCATCGCCGCAAGTGCCACAGGAGCCGTCGCAGCCGTCGCTGCCGCATTCATTCCCTGCGCAGTCCGGCTCGCAGGGCCCCTCGGTGCATAGACCGTCGGCGCAGTTCAAGCCGTCGGCGCAGCTGCCGCAGGATCCACCGCAGCCGTTCGCGCCGCATTCCTTGCCCGAGCAGTCGGGCACGCAGTCCGGGAGACAGATGAAGTCTTCGCAGTGGAAGCCGGCGCCGCAGACCCCACAGAGCTCGCCGCAGCCGTCGTCTCCGCATTCCTTGCCGGCGCAGTCGGCCTCGCAGGGCTGCTCGATGCACATCCCGCCGTCGCAGCTCATGTCGGGAGGGCAGGCGCCGCAGGTACCGCCGCAGCCATCGTCGCCGCATTCCACGCCGACGCAGGCCGGCTCGCAGGGGGATTGGTAGACGCAGTAGTAGCCCTGGTTGTCCGCTACCCATTCACAGATGTAGCTGCCGTAGAACGCGCAGTCCGCGGAGTAGAGCTTGCTGTCTTCGCACCAGACCAGGGTGTTCCCATCGCAGTACCCGGCGTAGGTCACGTCACCGCACTCGTCGTTGGCGAGGCAGGCGCCGGCCTCCGAGCAGATCTCACCATCAGCGCAGGCACCGCAGGAGCCTCCGCAGCCGTCATCGCCGCAGTCCTTGCCGCCGCAGGCAGGCAGGCATGAGCCGTCGCATGCCTTGGGATGAACGCCCGAGGGGTCCTGGCCCGAGAAGCCGCAGTTGTAGAAGCCCAGATTGTCGTCCCAGCCGCAGCTGTAGCAGATCAGGGACTCGATGGCGTTGCCCTCGCACCAGTAGAGGGTGTTGGCGTCGCAGCAGCCGACATAGTCGATGTCGCCGCAGGGATCCGGGGGCACCGCACAGAGGCCCGCCTCGGTGCAGACCTCGCCCGCGTCGCAGGAACCACATGTTCCGCCGCAGCCGTTCGGGCCGCAGTCCTTGCCAAAGCAATCGGTGACGCAGTCCGCGACGCAGGCGCCGCCGGTGCACGATTCGTCGGGGGAGCAGATTCCGCAGACGCCGCCGCAGCCGTCGTTGCCGCAGTCCTTGTCGATGCAGTCGGGCTGGCAGCCCACGTCGTCGCAGTCCTTGGGATGCTGTCCCGAGGGATCCGCGCCGCCGCTGGTGCCGCAGTTGTAGAAGCTGCCCTGGGCGTCCCAACCGCAGCTTCCGGCGGAGCAGTTGTAGTTGTTGATGTCACCATTCTCGCACCAGTACAGGGCGTTGCCGTCACAGCAGCCCTCGAAGGTGATGTCGCCGCATTCGCTGGGGATCGCCTCGCAGAGGCCGGCGTCGCAGGTCTCGCCGGCGGGGCAGGTGCCGCAGACGCCGCCGCAGCTGTCGCTGCCGCATTCCTTGCCCGCGCAGTTCGGAGTACAGGGCGCTACGCACTGGCCGTTCTGGCAGGTCTCGTTGCCTGAGCAGGTGCCGCAGGTGCCGCCGCATCCATCGGAGCCGCACTCATTGCCGCCGCAGTTCGGGGTGCAGCCGCCGTCGCAGTCCTTGGGGTTCTGGCCCGAGGGATCCGAGCCGCCGTTGGTGCCGCAGTTGTAGAAGCCGTTCTGTGAGTCCCAGCCGCAGCTTCCGGGGTTGCACATCTGCTGCTTGATGTCGTTGTTCTCACAGTACTGCAGCAGGTTTCCCTCGCAGCAGCCCTCGTAGGTCACGTCCCCGCAGCCGGTGGGGTTACCACCGCCGGGGTAGCAGTCATAGGTGTCACAGATCACGTCGGGATCCGCCTCGAGGGACGTCCACTGGCCTGCGGCGACGAGCTTGGAGATGCAGTGGATCGCGCCGGACCACTGGATGACCGCGTCGGAGTTTGATGGGACGTGGTCCCAGCCGGGGAGGATCGACTCGAAGACGGCCATGGCCTCGGCCTGCTTGGAGCCGTATCCGGAGTAGACCGGGACGATGTGGACGCCGTTCACCAGCAGGGAGTTGGTGTAGGATCGGAACACGCCGTCGTTGTTGTTCGGCATCGGGATGCGCTCGACGTTGAAGCCCGCAGCTGCGAACTGTGCCGCGGCCGCGTCTGTGATCTGCTTGTTCGTGGAGTCCTGGCTGTTGGTGTACTCGCCGATCACGACGGTGTCATCGGTCATGAACTTGGCGTGCATGTCGATGTGGGTGGTGCCCTCACCGTCCATGGGCTGCACCACGAGGAGATCGTCGCAGCCCATGTAGTCTTCGAGGTAGGAGTTTACGTTGGCCTGGGACGTCCCGTTGTACCAGTACATGCCCTGGCTGGTGGCGCAGAAGCTGTCCGTGGTGGCCATGAAGTTTCCGCCCTCCATGTCCAGCGGCACCCGGTAGGTGGTCAGCCCCCAGTCCTCTCCGACCAGGAGGGTGGGGATCGCGTCGTCGTTGTAGCGCTGGTGGTAGTAACGCGTGTCCAGGTTCCCGACCTTGGAGCCGTTGAATATCGAAATGGGTCCGAAGTCCCGCGCCCAGATGGAGTCGTTGGCCATGTTGACCCAGTTCACCGCAGAGGGGGAGATGCCGTTTTGGGCCATGAGATTGCTCAGGCTGTTGTAGGCCTGGTTGGAGTCGTAGACCACGTGGATGTCCACGACGTCCTTCGCGTAATCGATGATGTCCACGAAGTTGTTCTTGATGCCCGACGGCAGCGTGGATGACGAATAGACCAGGATCAGGGACTCCGCGGTCTCCCACTCGGCCATGGGCCGGATGGAGACGCTCGGCGGGTCTGTGATCCCGTAGATGTCCAGGTTGGCGTTGCGGTAGTCGTCGTACCAGTCGGCCTTTCCGATCCTTCGCTCCGCCGCGGTCTCGAAGACCGGGAGCATGGGCTTCGAGTACGGCGTCGCCTGCTCGACGCCCTCTGGCGCAGCCGCGCCGTTCTCGGGCGGTCGCTCGCCGGTACACGCACCCAACACCAGAATCATCCCCAACACCAGACCCAGCTTCTTCGACATGACATCCCTCCATGGATTAGCGAGAGACATATATACGGAAAGGTGGCGCGAGATCAAAGGGAAACGTGAGGATGGCTGTGGGCTGCGGGCTCTACACTCAGCAGCGCCCTCGCCGGCGCGCAAAGAACATCGCCATCAGCAGCAACCCGAGCAGCCCCGCCGAACCATGCGCCGGCGCAGCGCCGGCCGCAGAGCAGCCATCACCGCTCTCTTCTGGCGTGTTCAAGCCGATGTCATCCGGCGCGGGTCCGAAGGGCAGGCATTCGTCGCCGTCGGCGAAGGTGCCCTCGGGGCAGGGCTGGATCAGGTCTTCGACGGCCACGCATTGCCCCTCGACGCAGGCGTCGTCGTCCACACAGGTCCCGCAGAGACCGCCGCAGCCGTCGTCGCCGCATTGCCTGTCCGAGCATTCCGGAGTGCATGTGGTGCCGGGGCAGGCGAGGGGGAAGGTCCCCGTTGGATCGCCGGCCGGGTCCACCGTGCCTGCCGGGCCGCAATAGTACCCGGCCGCGGACTGGTCGTCGCCCCCGAACCAGCCGCAGACGTTGTCCGGGTTCTCTGCGGTGCAGTCCATGGTGGCGATCTGTTCGTCCTGGCAGAACTCAAGGAGGTCTTCGCTGCAGCAACCCTCGAAGGTGACGTCGCCGCAGCCTGCGGGGTCGCTGTCGTCGGGGTAGCAGTCCCATTGGTCCCAGATGACCTGCGGGTCGGCCTCCAGCGCGCCGGCCTGGGCCTGGGTGGAGGTCATGGTGACGCAGTGGATGGCCCCGGCCCAGGTGATCACCTCGTCGGAGAGTATCGGGACGTGGGTGTAGCTCGGGAGCACCTGCTGGTAGATCTGCGCAGCCTCGGCCTGG
>CAZNWW010000454.1:0-4039 GCA_964576155.1 uncultured Myxococcales bacterium
AGCTCCTCATACCTCGGAGCGCATTGCCACTCAGCCGGGTGGTGCGCTTGATTTCAATTGGAACGAGCCGTCGGCCCCACTCCAACACCAAGTCTACCTCCGCGCCGCCATGGGTTCGCCAATGATGGAACCGGGGTGATCTATCCAGTAGATCCGCCTGAGCTCTCAGGTTCTGGATCACCCATCCTTCGAAGCTGGAGCCTGCTGTCGGGTGGACATCCAGATCGTCAAAGACCGAGATACCCGAGAGGTCGTGCAGCAGCCCGGCATCGGTGATCCAGGATTTCGGGCTGCGGACGATGCGTTTTCCGATGCTCTCCTTGTATGCCTCGAGCCGGTTCAGCAGAAACGCACCCTCCAGGGTATCCAGGTATTCGCCCATGGCGAAGCTCGAGACCCCGAAATCCCGCGCCAGGTCCGACTGGTTCTGGAGCTGCCCATGACGAGCGGCGAGCATCCTCAGGAGTCGCCGCACAGCGACGGGTCTAAGGGCTCCCTTGACCACCTGAAGGTCCCGCTCCGAAAGGAGTCGAACATAGGACTGGAACCAGCGACTACGCCGGTTCGGGTCGCCCAATCGCCATGGCTCCGGGAAGCCGCCCGCCAGCCACAGATCGTTAAGAACACCCGGATCAATCCCGGTCAACGGAGCGACGAAGTCAAGGAGATCGTCTGCCACATTCGCGTCGAACAGGGTCGGAAGAAATGACGGCTGCGTACGTTCAAGGGCCTCAGATGCGGTCAGGTGATGCAGGTGCAACACTCCCGCCCGCCCGGCCAGGCTCTCCGAGACGCCCCTGGTCAGCGCCCCGCTCGCCGAACCGGACAGAACAAACCGGCCGGGCCGGCGATCTCCATCCACCGCGACACGAAGGGCAGGAAACAGCTCAGGGACACGTTGCGCCTCGTCAAACCAGACCTTGTCAGGATGATCCCGAAGGAACAGCGCCGGGTCCTCGGAGATGATGTCTGCGAGACCGGCGTCTTCCAGATCGATCCGACGCCAGCCGGGCAACTGATTCGACAGAAAGGTGGTTTTGCCCACCTGCCTGGCCCCTGAGAGCAGTACGATGGGGAACTGTTCCAGGAAGGCGGTCAAGCGATCGTTCAGGTATCTCGGCAGGTATTTCGTCAATGCCACATGAGAAATTTACCATGAAAAACGCAGTTTGCAAATCTGATTTTCAAGGGAACCAAAACCGTGGTGGTCCTCCCCGAGTGCTCACGATCTTCTACTCATTGCACGCCTGGTCGGTCATGCAGGGTCCCCATACCTTGTTGTCGTCGCAGAACGTATCGCAGGTCTGTGAGCCCTGCTTCGTTTCACCGGTTCCGAAGTCGCAATGAACCTCGCACGTCCTGTCTTGACCAAGAACGTCGCAGGTGTCCCCGGGGCCGATACAGAGATCCTGGCATTCTCCAGGGCCCCAGCCGCTGTAGAATGAGGTCTCGCAGTCTATCCCCAGGGGCTTGAAGCAGGTCATCGTGCCGGTCTTGGAGGTGCCGTCCAGGCATTCGTAATCCGTGGCGATGCCGTTGCCGTTGACGCAGGGGAACTGGAGCCCCAGGCACGACATCTTCGTGGCGCAGGCTCCCCACTGGGAGTCCTCGCAGGTCTCCACCCCCATGATGAGGGCTGAGTTTCCGCCGAGGCATTCAGCCGGATAGACCTGTGAGCACTCCACCCAGCAGCGGCTCTTGCTGCCCGGCACGCAGCCGACGCACTCACCGCCCAGGCAGCCTTTGTCGTCGCCGCATGGCGTCCCGTTCGGTGCATCAGTCCATACACATCCGGCCACGGGTGCGCACCCATCTATGGTGCAGTCATTTCCGTCCGCACAGGCCCAGCTCTCCACCCCCGCGCAGAGGCCGCCCGCGCAGACGTCATCCTCGGTGCAGATGTTTTCATCATCGCAGGGCGTTCCCTCTTCGACGCCGGTGAAGAGGCAGGCGAATTCCGGGTCGCAGACGTCGTCGGTGCAGGGGGCCAGGTCGTCGCATTCGGTCCCTTCGGCGAAACTCCAGCACCCTCCTTCTCCCAGCTCGCAGTGATGGACCACCTTGCCGTCCGAGCATTGGAAGAGGCCGGGCTCACAAGGATCCGGGCAGTCGAGTGTGTCCCCACGAGAGTTGAGAAATCCATGACTCATTTGATGGACGAAGGATACCATTGAAACCGGCATTGACGCCATGGGGGAGAAGGCGAGGCCCCTATGCCCTGTACGGCAGTTGTCGTTTTCAGTACTCTCACCGAGATTGCCCGAGACATCGGATCCTGATGAGTGAGCTGTTGGGAATGCGAACATGAGAAACAGGTTGCAGCGTACCGGCGAAGAGGAATACCGACACGACTTCGGCACGCAAACCCTGGCTTCATGCATTCGATTGGCCGGAACGGTACTCGGGGCCTTTCTGTTCGGGACATGTGGGGGCACCTCCTCCAGCATGTCGGCGGACATCCTTCTGGAGCTGCCAGGTTCTCCTCCGGAAATCTCCGAAGTCGTCCTGGTGGAGAACCCGGCCAACAAGCTCAGCTACTTCGTCGAATGGAGCACGGATAGAGCCGCTGCCACTGAGCTGTCTGTGCGCTGCGGTGATGAGTTCGACCAGGTCTATTTCCAGTCGGACGCTGTCGAAGACCATTCGGTGTTCGTCATGGGCCTGGTCGAGGGATGGAGCTGCGCGCTGTCAATCACCGCGAGTGATGGTGACCTCTTCGCTACCGAGACCGTCCACATCAGACGAGGTCGGTCCGCTGCCGGAGCTTCCCGCGCTTGACGTCGTATCCCTGGAAGAGGAACGTGTCGAGCCGGGCTGGACCATCTGGACCCTGGCCCACGATATTGAACTTCATCCCCTGGTGGTCGCATTGATCGACCATCAAGGTCGGTATCGCTGGTACGCGTTGCCCTACGCCATCACCAAGACCGGTGCGAGCGTCGATGTACGGGTTGTTGACGACGGCGTGCTCGTTGGAGGCAACATGCCGTCAACGCATTCTCAATTGCTCGGCTGGGATGGGAAGGTTGTATGGGAGTCTCCGGTAGTGGTACATCACGACATCCGACCGTCGCCCTTCCACGACGAACACTACCTGTTGTTGACGCAGAGCAAGGTGGGCTGTGCCCACGGCAAGCGCGAAGTGAACGTCCACGAGTACGACATCAAGGCCGACGAGTTCATCTGGACCTGGCGGATCTGCGACCACTACGAACCTCCGAAGCTCGTGAGTGACTGGTCCCATACCAACTCGGTTGCCCCGGTCCACGGAGAGCGGGCGGTCCTGATCTCCAATCGGAACCAGAACAACGTGATGAAGATCAATCGTGACACCGACGAGATCGAGTGGATCCTGGGGGATCATGGGGACTTCGACTTGTACAGAGAGGATCGGTTCCTGCGGCAGCACTCGGTCGAACCGCAGCCGAACGGGAATGTTCTTCTCTTCGACAACGGACAGAAGAAGGTCCGTGAGTGGAGTCGGGCCGCGGAGTACGAGCTCCACTTCGATGATGACGGCTCCCCGCTGCGCGCCGACCTCGTGTGGGAGTTCCGAGACGAGTCCCTGTTCGGTGCCTTCAAGAGCAGCGTGAATCGCCTGCCCAACGGCAACACCCTGGTTACGTACTCCAACCTCGCTGACACCGATGAACCACTGCTCCTGGAGGTGTCGGTCGAAGGCGAACGGCTGTGGGAGTTGCGGAGCACCGCCCAATGGCGCACCTATCGGGCGCTCAGGGTCGACCCGTTCTACGGGTACGTCCGGAGCGAGAAGTAGGGGGTCGATTTTGGGCGGGCTCGATTTGGGGATGGGTTGGATTTGGGACGGACCCGGGGCTCACCGAGATTGATTCAGGGGACAGTGGGTGGGATGCTTCCTTGGGTTATGGAGAGAGGAGGGTATCCGGATGATCGAACAGATGAAGACCCGGCGGAGTATCCGTCGCTACCGCCACGAGCCTGTCAGCGATGTGACCAGAGCCCTCCTGGAGGAGGCTGCGCTGCGCGCTCCGACGTCCCGGGGCAAGGAGTCCTGGGA